>JBKPSE010000661.1:0-3809 GCA_046765855.1 Acidobacteriota bacterium
GTTGAACGCCGTGTTGACGGACTTTTCCCGCCCTCTGGATACTACTCGCATGCGGAAAGTGTGGACTCCTCCCTGGCCATGGGTGTTTGGCATCGCCACGGCACTCGGGTTCTTCTCCTTTCTGCAGGCCTACCGCGTCACGCTGATCAACAGCAAGCCCGGCATGACGATCATGGCCGGCAAGCTGCTGATCCTCAACCTCGCGCTCTGGTACGTGCCGGCGCTGCTCATGCCGGCCATCGTCTGGGCGGCGCGCCGCTTTCCCTTCGACACGGGTCACAGGGTTCGCGCGATCGCGGCACACAGCGCCGGCGCGCTGATCTTTGCCGCGGTGCATTTCCTCGGGATGATGAGCGTCCGCTTCCTGCTCTGGCCGGACGGCGGCAAGTGGCCCGGCGTGCCGTGGTCGCAGTTCTTCCAGCGCCGCATTCTCGAACAGCTGGATTGGAGCTTGATGGTCTACGCGGTCATCGTCGGCGTCAGCCACGCGGTCGCCTTCTACCATGAATCGCAGGAGCGCAAACTGCGCGCGGCGCAGCTCGAAACCAGGCTCGTCGAGGCTCGGTTGAAGACGCTCGAAGCCGAGCTGCATCCCCACTTCCTGTTCAACACCCTGCACGCGATCTCGACGCTGGTGCACCGCGATCCGGAATCGGCCGATCGGATGATCAGCCGCCTCAGCGATCTGCTGCGCATCACCTTCGATCGCACCGGCGAGCCGAAGGTGTCGCTGAAGGACGAGATCGATTTCCTGCAGAAGTATCTCGACATCGAACAGACGCGCTTCCAGGATCGTCTTACCGTGCACGTGCAGGTCGAACCCGACGCGCTCGACGGCGAAGTGCCGCGCATGATCCTGCAGCCGCTGGTCGAGAACGCCATCAAGCATGGCATCGCCGGCCGCAACGGCGGCAACCGCATCGACGTCGCCGCCGGGCGCGACGGCGATCGACTCTGGATGCAGGTCCGCGATAACGGTGCGGGCTTGCAGGTGCGCACGCTCAAGGCGCTGCGGACGGGAGTCGGGCTCTCGAATACACGCGCGCGCCTCGATTGTCTCTACGGCCGCCATTACCGGCTCGAATTCACCGACAAGCACGGCGGCCTCTCGGTCCTGATTGCGATTCCTTTCCAGCGCGTTACCGGCACCGGGCAGTCCCCGGCGTTCCGCGTGGCGTAAGAACCTCGGAGCAGCAGATGACCACAGCCCCCACCCGCGTCCTGATCGTCGACGACGAGCCGCTCGCCCGCGAGCGGATCCGCACCCTGCTCGCCGAGGAGCCCGGCTTCGAGATCGTCGGCGAGGCGACGGATGGACCCGGCGCCGTCGAGTCGATCATGGCGCTTCAGCCGGATCTCGTGTTCCTCGACGTGCAGATGCCCGGCGCCGACGGCTTCGACGTCATCGACGCGGTCGGGCCCGACAAGATGCCGTTCGTCGTCTTTGTCACCGCCTACGATCGGTATGCGCTCCGCGCCTTCGACGTCCACGCGCTCGACTACCTGCTCAAGCCGTTCGATCGCGAGCGCTTCCGCGAGGCGCTCGACCGCGCCCAGATCCAGATCGAACGCAGCTCCGGCGGCGACATCGAACGGCGGCTTGCCGCGATCGTCAAGGATCTGAAGCCGGCCAAAGCGCGCACCGACCGGTTCGTCGTCAAGTCGGGCGGCCGCATCTTCTTCGTCCGCACCGCGGAGATCGACTGGATCGAGGCGGCCGGCAACTACGTCAAGCTGCACGTCGGCAACGACTCGCACCTGATCCGCGAAACGATGAACGCGGTGGAAGCGAAGCTCTCGCCCGAGATGTTCGTCCGCATTCACCGCTGCCACATCGTCAACATCGAGCAGGTCCGCGAGCTTCAGCCGTGGTTCAACGGCGAGTACGTGGTGTTTCTCAAGAACGGCACGCGTCTGACGCTGAGCCGCGGCTATCGCGAGCGCCTGCAGGAGAGGATCGGCCGGACGATTTAACCTTATCCGAGGGGCTTTGCCCCTCGGACTCCCCTACACGCGCTCTCGCGCGCCACTACGCCGGCGCGCTCCGATCGCGTGGCTCGCTCGCTACGCTCGCTCGCGCGGCGTCGCCTTCTTTATCCGCGGGGCTTTGCCCCTCGGACTCCCCTGCACGCGCGCTAACGGCGTTCATGTCGGCGCCAGCTCCTTCGACACGTTGAAGGCGCCGGGCTTAGGCCTTACGCTGTTGGCGTGGATCCCGAGGGCCAGAGCCGGGCGCCGCAGGCGGCGTTCGGCCCGTTCGTCGTCGACCGCGCGGCGTATCGCGTCACCGAGAACGGACGGCCGATTGAGCTCACGCCGAAGCTGCTCGATCTGCTGCTCCTGCTGCTCGACCACGCCGGATCGCTGGTGACCAAGGAGACGCTGCTCGACGCGCTCTGGCCGGGCATCAACGTCACCGACAATGCGCTGACCCAGGCCATATCGGACCTGCGCCAGGCCCTCGGCGATTCCGCCAATGCTCCGCGTTACATCAGGACCGTTGCCAGGCGCGGCTACCGCTTCGTCGCACCGGTGGAAGCAAGGAGCGGAGCGCCGGCGGTGCCGGCGCCTGATGCGCAGGAGCGTGACGCCTATAGCGTCGCGGTGCTCGACTTCACGAACGTCGCCGCCGATCCGGAGGCGGCCTGGCTCGGCGCGGGCATCGCCGAGACCGTCAGCAACGATCTGCGCGCGCTCGGACGCTTTCGCGTCGTCGATCGCTGGCGCGTGAGCGAGGCGGTGCGGCGAAGCGCAGGCAACCTGCAGGATCTGGCTTCGATGCTCCACGTGCGGCTCCTCGCGATCGGCAGCTTTCAGGTGAGCGGCGAGCGCGTTCGCATCACCGCCCGCCTGCTCGACGTCATCAGCGGCGAAGCGCTTGCTGACGCGAAGGCCGATGGCAACCTCGACGACGTGTTCGCGCTGCAGGATCAGGTCGCGTCGCAGTTTGCCGCCGAACTCGGCGCGGCGCCCGCCGCGGGAATCCAGCGGCGTCGCGACACGCCGAGCCTCGAGGCGTATCGCGCGGTGATGGAAGGCTGGCTGCGCGTCGAGACGCTGGACATCCGCGAGCTGCCGAAGGCCATCGCGGACTTCGAACGTGCGGTCGCCATCGATCCGCAGTACGCGCTCGCCTACAACGGCCTGGCCAACGCGGAATTCGCACTGTTCGAGTCGACGCGCGCCGACGTCACGCGATCGCAGGAGCTCCTCGATCGCGCGATCGCGCACGGACGGAAGGCGGTCGAGATCGATGATTCGCTGGCGGAGGCACACGGCACGCTCGCGCTGATTCTGGTGAGCGCGCGCGACACCGCCACCGCCGTCCGCGAGGCACGGCGTGCGGTGACGCTCGAGCCCGGCAACTGGCGGCATCTGTTCCGCCTGGGGCACGCGTCATGGGGAGAGGAGCGCCTGCGCGCAGGCGCGGCCACCCTCGCGTTGTATCCCGATTTCGCGTTCGCCTACTTCCAGTCCGCCATGGTCCACGTCGCCCGCGGCCACCTCACCGAAGCCGAACGCGTGCTGCGTCACGGCGCCGCGATCCAGGATCGGCAGATCGGCCGCGGCGAGCGCTACCCTGCCCTCGGCCTTCACTGGCTGCTCGGGCTCGTGCGCCTCGCGCAGGACGACGCGTCAGAAGCGATCGAAGAGTTCGATCGCGAGCGCGCGCTGGCCAAGCCGCATCGACTGTACGGGCGCGAATACACCATGCATGCGCACGTCGCGCACGGCGCTGCGCTCTTGCGGACCGGGCGCCGTGACGAGGCGGCGCGCAGTTTCCGGTCCGCGCTGGCGCTGTATCCCTC
>JBKPSE010000662.1:0-8319 GCA_046765855.1 Acidobacteriota bacterium
GCTTGACGCCGGTCACGGCGCGGTCCTGCCCATCCTCTTTGATGAGGATGTCGTCTGCCGTGAACTCGCGCACCGGACGTCCGTTCTCATCGAGTACAGCGACGAACAGCGTCTTGTCGACGCCTCCCTGCGGCACGGCGCGCAACGCCGGCACGAGCAGCAGGGTCAGCATGACGGGCGCAAGGACGCGAGATCGAGATCTCATGGGTAGCCTCCGGCGCGAAGTATACCCAACAACCGCTGCGCCAGTGCGTCAGCCGGATTGATGGCGAGAGCGGCGCGCGCGTGCGTTTCCGCGTCTGCCGTCCGCCGGAGCTTCAGTTCGCAATAGGCGAGGCGCGCCAGCGTGTCGGCGTCGCGCGGATCGAGGCGGTTCGCCGCGGCCAGTTCACGGGCAGCCTCCTCGATCCGGTTCAGGACGAGCAGATTGAGACCGTATTGCTGTCTGGCGGCGGCGCTGTCGGGCGTCATCTCCGCCGCTCGTCTGAAGTACGGTTCGGCGGCCTCCGGCGCTTTGGCCTCCATCGCCAGACGCCCGAGCCGAAGCCACGGCTCCGGATCACCGTTGTCCGCGGGCCGAATGCGGCGGATGGCTTCCACGGCGCCGGCGAAATCGCCGGTCTCCTTCAATGCGGCCGCGTAATCGTAGCCGCCTCCCGGGATCTCGATTCCCGCGTCGAACCCTCGCTTCAAGTGCGGCAGCGCTTCACCGGCACGCCCGTTCCTCCGCAGGGCCTGGCCGTAGCCGTACTCGACCCACACATCCGACGGGTTCGCGCGGTAGGCACGTTCTAGGTAGGGCAGCGCGCGATCGGCCCGATCGACGGCGAGCAACTGCGTGCCGATGCCGTAATAGCCCGCGCCGGGCCGCGCCGCGCGCGCCTCGAGCCATTGGGCGCGCTTGTCGACCTCGTCGTAGCGTTCCTGGATCACCAGCCGTTCGGCGAGACGCAGCCCCTCGATCCACCGTCCATCGTCCAGCGCGAAACGACGATTCACGAAGGCGAACAGAACCGTCGCTGCTGCAACGCCGGTCAGCAGCGGCCCCCATCGGCGCGCCGCGGCGGTGCGCCACGCGAGATCGATTGCGAAGCCGGACCCGATGGCGAGCGGCACGAGCAGCGGCAGCCGATAACGTTCGGCGATGAAGAAGATGGCAATCGCGATCGCGTACGCGGGCACGAACGATACCCAGACGAGATAGTCATCCCTCGTCGAGCGTTTGAGCCCGGCCACGAGGCCGATGATTCCAAGCGGAACGAGCAGCCCCGGCCCAACCGCGTAGAAGCGAAGCGCGGTCCGCTCGTCGTAAGCGAAGAACGGATAGCTGTGCGGCAGCGGCAGTGTCTGCGCGTGAAACGCGAAGGCAAGCTTCTTGAGAAACAGGAGCCCGGCGTCGATTGGATGCGTCTTCATCCAGTCGAGTGCCCGATCGACGAAATAACCCGACACCTCGGCGTCGGTGAGCGGCCGGCCGCGCGCGCGTTCTGCAATGCGCCGCGTGTCCTTCTCCTGGCCGGCGATCTCCGGCCGAACACCCGGCACAAGCTGATAGAACCCCGTCGCACGCTCGCTGTTGCCGATATATAGGTTCAAGCCGCCGTGCGACGAGACCAGCGACCACTGGTTCGCGACGATCACGTTGCGCGCGACGACCGGCGACAGGCCGAGCACGAGTCCGCCGGCCACGAGCGCCGCCGGTCGAATGCGGCGCAGCACGACGACCGCAACCACTGCGACGAGAACGGCCGCGACGAGAACGTTCGGTCTATTCAGCGACTGCAATCCGAAAATGACGCCGGCGGGTAAATACCAGCGTCGCGACAGCACGTACAGCGCCGCCGACGTGAGGAACACATCGATCGAGGACTGCAGGATCAGCACTTCATAAAACGTGAACAGTCCCGTGAACGCGGCCAGCGCGGCGGCAATCCAGGCAGCGCGCTCGCCGAACCAGGCGCGTGCAGTGAGGAAGATCAAAGCGACTGACGCCGTTCCCATCACGATCTGCACGATGCGAACAGCAGTGAGCGAGTCGGCCACGGCGAGGATAGCGGCCAGGAAATAGATGTAGAACGGTGAGACGTAGTACAGACCCGGCCCGAGGCCGAGATCACCGCCGAGGACGCGACGCGCCAGCGTCACATACGCTGTCGTGTCCAGCCCCGAATCGGCCTGCGTCAGCGGGTGGTCCTTCAACTGGAGCAGAACCACCAGTTTGAGGACAAAAGACAGGGCCAACAGGACGAACAGACCCCAGTCAGGGACGAACCGGGTCTTCCGGGGAAGCGAACCGTCCGGCTTTCCCAGCGTTCTCATCGTCCGGTATACCGTACCTTTCGCGCTGCCCAGCTTCAAGAAGCCGCAGCCACCCGTATTTCTTATACTTACGTCCCGTCCTGTCTATATTCGGGCCACACGTTTTCCTTTGACCCCAGCCGCGAATCCGTCTAGGATTTCGCAAATCCGGACAGCACTGCGAGGTCCTCTCGTCGTTCCGCACACTTCGGGGTCTTTTCGGGGTCTAGGAGGAGGAGAAGTATGAAGCGTGGCTTCGGGACATTGCTGCTTGCAGCAGCAATCGTCGCGGCGTGGGCCTTACCCGCCCATGCCCAGGCAATCGGGTCCATCTTCGGGAAAGTCACGGACTCGTCGGGCGGCGTGCTGCCCGGCGTCACGGTCACAGTCACCGGTCCGTCGCTCCAGCAGCCGCTGGTGGCAACCACCAGCGAAAACGGAACCTACCAGTTCCCCAGCGTTCCGATCGGCACGTTTACCGTCACCTTCGAGCTCGCCAGCTTCAAGAAGGCCGTGCGCCCGAACATCGTGATCAGCACCGGCTTCAACGCGGGCGTCGATCAGAAGATGGAAATCGGCAACATGACCGAGGAGGTTACGATCTCCGCGGCCAGCCCAGTCGTCGACACCAAGAAGACGGCGACCGGCGCAACGTTCACGGCGGAAGTACTCGAGAAGATCCCGACTGCCCGCGACCCGTGGCAGATCATCAACATGACCCCTGGCGTGCAGGCCGGCCTCAACGTCGGCGGCTCAGCGTCAGGTCAGCAGGTCAGCCTCGCCTCGCGCGGCACCGGCGCCAACGTGCAGTGGAACCTCGAGGGGGGATCGATCACCGACCTGTCGTCCAATTCCTCGCCGTCGTACTTCAACTTCGACTCGTTCTCTGAAATCCAGGTGACCAACGGCGGCGGCGACGTCACCGTGCAGTCCTCCGGGCTGTCGATCAACCTGGTGACCAAGAGCGGATCCAACGTGTTCAAGGGCTCGGCTGTCGGCACGTTCGAGAACGACAAGACGCAGTTCAACAACGTCACCAAGGAATTGTTCGAGGCGGGATCGAACGGTCTCCTGTCAGGCAATCCGATCAAGCGCATCACCAACGCCTCGTTCGAAATGGGCGGGCCCATCATGAAGAACAGGCTCTGGTTCTGGGGCGCTGCCGACAACCAGGACATCAACACGGGCGTCGTCAACTTCTTCGATGCCAACGCCGGGCAGTTCTGCAAAGACCTGCTCACGGCGCAGCGTGCCGGCACCCTCAGCTCGGTCGCGACCTACGACAAGCTCGAGGACGTGCAGAAGTGCCTGAGCAACGACAAAACGCAGATCAAGGACCTGCAGTGGAAGATCAGCTATCAGCTGAACTCGGCGAACAAGTTCCAGTACTTGTTCCAGAGCGATAACAAGTATCGGAACGCGCGCGGCGCCAGCGCCACGACGCTCAAGGAAGCGACGACGCAGCAGACCTCCGACAAGCCGTGGGGATTCCCGCTGCCGACGCATTCGCTGACACACACACTGATCGCCAGCGACAAGCTGGTGTTCAACAGTCAGTTCACCTACGTGCACGGCGGTTTCTTCCTCGACTACCAGGACGTCCCGCCGCAGGGGTCATGCCCGCAGAGCCGTTACACCGGCTCCGATCAGCCCTACCAGCGAGATGCGGACTGCCTCTGGAACGTCATTCCGCTGAACAACCGCACCACCGGGTTCAACAGCCGGTCTCTGGTGTCGACCTATCAGACGGTGCGCCACTCGTGGGAAGTGAAAACGGACGGCACCTACTTCCTGACTCACACGTTGGGCGGCGACCATTCGCTGAAGTTCGGCGTCGGCTGGCGCCGCAACCCGATCCAGACGTTCTCGCACTACAGCGGCGGCGGGCGCGCCCTGGTGCAGTGCGTGGGCAACCGCACCTCGAACTGCGGCGACGGATCGTACGTGCCGGTTGGATCCTCGACGGGCGTCGTACCGTATCGCGCCGATTTTTACAGAGACAATCTGCTGAACAACGATTGGTGGACCTACAACGGCTATTTGCAGGACAGCTACAGCAAAGGCCGATGGCGCCTGAACGGCGGCATCCGTTACGACTGGCAGCAGTCGAAGTGGCTCGGCGGCTGCGTGCCGGCCAACGTGCTCTTCCCGACGCTGCTGCCGGCCCAGTGCGAGAGCGCGACACAGGTCGACCCGAACAACGGGCGCAAGATTCAGCCGTTCGGCAACTGGTCGCCGCGCATGTCTGCCACCTACGATCTGTTTGGGAACGGTAAGACGCAGATCCACGGCAGCGGATCGTATTACTACAGCACCAAGATCACTTTGGCGAACGGGCTGGGCGGAATCAACAATCTCGCGCGGCTTCGTTGGGGTCCCAATTCCTCGAGCGGCGCGTGCAGCTCGTCCTCGAGCGGTTGCTGGAACGACGCGAACCATGACGGCGTCATCCAGCTCCCCGAGCTGATCGGCACCCCGTCGTACAACAGCGATCGCTTCGTCAACGGTATCTTCGTGCCGGTCGGCAACATCGTCGATCCGAGCGCGAAGATCGGGCGGACCCGCGAGGCCGTGGTCGGCATGCAGCACGAGCTGGTGCAGAACCTCGCGGTTGGCGTCGATTTCATCTACCGCAAGTACGATCGCGGCACCACGACTTACACCATCGGCTATACCCCTGGCGCCGGTTATGACGCGCTGAGAGCGTTGTACGTGCCGGCCACGTATACCGATCCGATCACTGGAATCAGCGCGAAGTACTACCAGATCTGCGCCGGCTGCTCGCGGCCGGAGGGTGTCGGCCAGATCACGCTGACCAATCCGAACTACCAGACCTACAGAGGCGTGGACGTGACGTTGAACAAGCGGTTCAGCAACCGCTGGCAGGCGGCAGTGGCGCTGACGGTGCAGGACAACCCGCAGTACTTCCCCTACGGGTCGGCCAACTTCGTCAACCCTTACACGTTTGAGTTCAACCAGGGGATTAGCACCATCGCCAAGTACCTGTTCAAGGCGCAGGGCAGCTACTCACTGCCCTGGGAGGTCAACGTGTCAGCGAACTTCAACTGGAACCAGGGGGCCACACGAACGCTGTCAATTGACGGACCGGGTTCGGTCTACGGCGGCACCACAGGCAACCTGACCTACGACACGCTCCAGGTGGCACCGCCAACCGCGTTTCGCTTCGACGACGTTCACCTGCTGGACATTGGCATCCAGAAGATCATCAGGCTGCGCGCCGGCAAGACGCGTCTGAAGCTGATGGCGGACGGATTCAACATGTTCAACGAGAACACGATCCTCGGCTATAACAGCAACAACCAGAGCAACGACGGGTTCACCGAACCGGCGACGATCGTGCCACCGCGGGTCTTCCGCTTCGGCGCGACGTTCCAGTTCTAAGCTGGCGCAGGCTCAGCGCCCATCGAACGGATCCGGGCTTCGGCCCGGATCCGTTTTTTGTTGTACAAACGATCCTCTCGATGAGCCGCAGGCGGACACGGAAACCACCGATCCCGGAGCGCTCGCGTCGGATCCCGGACGCCGGCGTGCGTACGTCCAACCGATGGTGGATGCTCCCGCTGTTTCTCGCCGCCGTGTTCGCGATCAAGCTCACCGTGCTCTGGCAACTGCAGTGGCATCCGCTGCTGCAGCCCGAAGGCGCGCTCGATTCAGCCGAATACGTGAGGCTGGCGCGACGCGTGATCGGCGGCGACGTCGCTCTTGGCCCAGGGCTGTATTACCTCTCGCCGCTCTACATCTACTTCGTCGCCGCGGCGCTCTCGATCTCTGACTCCACCACGTTCGTGCGCGGCCTGCAGGCGTTGCTGGGCACCGCGGCGGTCGGCTGCGTCTTCGTCGCCGCACGCGTCTGGTTCGGCACACGTGCGGCATCGTTCGCGGCGGTGCTTGCCGCGCTCACCGGCGTGTTTACCTTCTACGAGGTCGTGCTGTTCCAGGCGTCTCTGGATACGTTTTTGACCAGCGCGGCAATCGCATCGCTGGCGGTGGGGTTGAGCGCGGAAGGGATCTACCGGCTCGAGCCGGGGTTCTCCCGGCTGGAGGCGGGTTTCTCCCGAATGGCGGCAGGGTTCTCCCGGCTAACGCCGGGAGCTGCCTACGGATCTGGATTGGCACTTGCGGGCTTCTTGTTCGGTCTTCAGATACTCAACAGGCCAAATGTCGTGGTCGCGGTCGCGGGTGTGACCGGAATCTTGCTGATCGTCCGGCGCTGGCGTGCGGCGCTGTGGCTTGCGGCGGGTGTGGCGATTGCGCTCGCGCCGGTCGTCGCGCGCAATGTGCTCGTCTCCCACCAGTTCGCGCTTGCAGGCTCGCAGGGCGGGCTCAATCTCTATATCGGCAACAGCGCGCAGGCGACCGGCCAATACGTGGCCGTTCCCGGCGTGCGCGCCAATATCGCCGGGCAGGCCGAAGACACACGGCGGGTCGCGGAGCAGGCGACCGGACGCAGCCTGACCGACGCCGAAGTCTCGAGCTACTTCGCGGACATGGCTATGGCCTGGATGCGCGAGCATCCGGGCGCCGCGCTGAAGCTCTTCGCGCGCAAGCTGGCGCTGACGTTCAACGCGCGCCACCAGTGGCTCGACTTCAGCTATCCCTATTACGCCTACGACGCCGGCAGCAGCTTGTGGCTGTTGTTCGTCGGCGCCTGGCTGCTGGTGCCGCTCGGCCTTGCCGGCGCGATCGCGGGTGCGCCGGCCGAACACCGGCGCGAGTACTTCGTCGTCGCGTCCTTTGTACCGCTCTACGCCGTCAGCGTCGCGATCTTCTTCGTCGCCGAACGCTACCGTCTGCCGCTGCTGATCGCGCTGTGCCCCTACTCCGGGGCGGCGATGGACCAACTGCTGCAGCCCTTCCTGAACCGACGCTCGACCCTCGATCCTCGGACCTCCGGCGTCGGACCTCGGATGTCGGCCGCAGCAGTGGCGGCCGCTCTCGTTCCAGCGGCACTCCTGACGGCGATTCCATTCAACGTCCCGGATGGCCGCTTCGAAGAGCGCCTTCGCCTGTCCAAGGCGCTGATGAATCGTGGAGACTCCGGCGGCGCGGTGAGTGAGCTCGAGCGGGCGTACGCCCTCCGGCCTTCAGATGCGGTTACCGAATTCAATCTTGGGATGGCGATGGTGAGCAGCGGCCGCGCGGCGGAAGGCCTCGCCCACGTGCGCCATGCCGTTGACGCCGGCGTAGCTATCGACGGCGCCCGCTACGCCCTGGCGAGCGCGACCCTGGCCAGCGGCGACCGCGACGGCGCGGTGACGCTGCTACGCTCGTACTACCCGGCACCCACCGACACGGCGGAGAGCTGTTATCAAGTCGGAATCCTCGCGCTCCGCGCCGGCGCACCGCGCGTCGCCGAACGCTATCTGCGGCGAGCTCTCGAACTCAAACCGGGGTGGCCTGAAGCGCTCAGAGCCCTCGAGCAACTCGGCCAACCGTAGTTCAAATCACTCGATCGTTCCTTCGCCGGCAGCCCGATTACTCGATTCCCGATTACTTCGAGAATCCCCAGATCGCTTCCTGCGGCGGAAGCTTCACCGCAGCGTAGCTCTTGCGCGCGCGGACTTTCACCCCCGGCAAATCGGACTTCACCTCGATCTTGCGCACCTTGCCGTCCATCTTCGCGTTGTCCGGCTGATAGCCGATGACGTAGTAGGTGCTGGTGTCGCGGACGATCAGACCGAAGGCGCGCTTGATCTCGTCGATGTTGCGAACCATGAAGCCGCCCGTACCCTCCGTGAGAATGGTCGGGCCGTCCTCGCCGGTGTCGAAGCTGGTGACGCGCGCCCGATCCGGGCGGGTGACGTCGGGATTCGTGCTCATGGTGTTAATCATCCCGCGCCCGTCGATCGAATAGATGGTGATGCCGCTGCGCGCCGCCTGCGCGGCCAGCGTCTGCAGCGTGCCGCGCGAGTCCTCGACGAAGAAGCCCTCGGTCATGAACACGACAGTCTTGCGGCCCGGGATCTTGGCCAGCCCCTGTCTCTTATACACATCTGACGC
>JBKPSE010000663.1:0-2649 GCA_046765855.1 Acidobacteriota bacterium
AGCAGTACGATGTACTTCCCCTGATCGTCAATCATCGCGCCGCCCTTCTGCGGCATCAGCGACTGCTTGTAGGTGCCCACTTCGTAGGCGGTATCGCCGTTCCAGACCTGCAGGGTACGAGGCGTGAGCGTCATGCCGTGCACCATCCACTGCTGCGCGAACGCCTTGTGAAAGGCCTCGATCGCCGCGCGTCCTTTCTGCTCGGGTGCGTTGGGCGGCATCTCCACCCCGTCAGGCGCGTACAGCTTCGCCAGCGCCGCGCCGTCCTGAGCCCCTGCCGCCGCCTGGTAGGCGGCGCGCAGCTTCGCGATGCCGGGTTCTTCCTTCGACTGCGCGGCCGCGCCGGCCGACGCCAGCGCCAGCGTCGCCACTATTGCCAGATACTTCATCGCATCCTCCTATTTCACCAGTTCCATGGTCATCGTGGTGCGGGCGCTGTTCTGCACGGTCATGCTGCCACCGTCGGGACCGCGCACCGTCGCGCTCGAGTTCATGTCGGTGCGCATGGTGTTGTGCTCGACCAGCCCCCTGGCTACGTTGAAGAGCAATTCTCCCTCACCCTTGCCGTCGCGCAGTTTCATCATCATCGACGCACCGGCCGCGGGCACATCCTGCTGATGCAAGGCAAGCGCGACGGCAACGCGAGCCACTGCCGCATCGCCGCTGCCTTCCACCGATTTCAGCGTGAAGGTCGACTTGCCGACGATCTTGCCAATCGCGTCGGCGCCGACCGACTGCTCCGCGGACCATGTGTCGCCGGCTTTCACTGGCGCATCGGGCAGGCGCGAGAAGCTCTGTTCGAGGGAACTGCGCAGCGCATCTTCGCTGAGCATCATCTTGATGTTCTGCGCGAGGCCGCCGGCCATGGGATCGCGGGGCAGATCCGCCATCAGCTTGTCGACGATCCGGGCGGTGCCGTCGATCCGCCGGACCGCGCCATTGGCGCCCATCGTGACGCTGATGGCTTCCCCTACCATGGCGCCCATCGTTCTGGCGATCGAGCGCACGCGCGGGTCGTCATCGTCTTTCGCCGATGCCTTGCTGCTGTCGTAGACGATCTGCCCCTGTGGTCCGTTGAGCTCGAGCGACACCGATTCGATCACCTGCCGCAAGGTCGCGGCGCCGTCCGAGGTCACGGCGGCGACGGTGATCTTGAGCGTCTGCCCCAACGTCTGCTCGAACGAGGTCGTGCCGGCCGGGCCGCCCGTCATCGTGCTGTGGGTCTTCACCTGCGTGCGATACCTGAGCACGTCCCCCTGCCTCCAGTTGTAGCGCAGCGTGACGGTCTGTGCCGCGCTCGCCCCGGCGATCGACACGGCGGCCAGCGTAAGAACGGCGGTGAGTGGCAGTCGAGGTTTCACGCGCGGCTCCTCTGGAAAGAGATCGTGATCATAAAGATACTGCACAGAACCAGGATCCCGCCGAGGCCCGCATGAATGGTGACGCGCTCGTGCAGGAACGCGGCGCCAAGGAGCACTGCAATCAGCGGTTCGACCAGTCCCATCGACAGGAGCGCGGTCGCCGACATGCGCTCGAGCAGCCAGTAATTCAGCCAGGTTGCCGCCACCGATCCGGCCAGCGCCAGGTACAGAAGGCACCCGACCGCAAGCGGCGTCCAGGACAGCGCAAACGGATTGCCTTCGCGCAACGCCGCGAAGATCAACATCGGTCCGGCTGCGCAGATCATCTGACCGCAGGAGATGATCTCCGGACGCATCCTTTTGCGCCGGTGACTCTTCACGTAGACATACGCGAAGGCGACGCATGCCGCACCGGCGGTAACCGCGGCACACCCCAGCAGCGCCTGCCGCCCCGAGACGTGCAGCTGATCCCAGGAAATGATCGCCACGCCGCCGATGCCAATCGCGATCGCCCCCAACGCCTTGAGCGTGAACGGCTCGTCGTCGAGCATGACATGCCCGAAGACGAGTGAAAACGCGGGGGTGACCGCCGACAGCACCGCGGTCAGTCCGGAAGGGATGAACTGCGCGCCCCAGAACAGGAGCGCGTAGTTGACGCCGAGCAGGAGAATGCCGGCAACGAAGATGACGCGCCACTCGCGCAGCGTGCGCGGCAGCGGCACGCCGCGCAGCAGCAGCAGCGGCAACAGGACGGCGATGGCGACGAGCAGCCGGATCGCCGCGAAGCTGACCGGCGGCAGGTCACGCAGCCCGAGCTTGATGAACAGCCAGACGCTGCTCCAGATCAGGCACGTGACCCACCAGAGAATCAGGGTCACGTGTCGCGGCTCGGCGCTCGGAGCTCAGTAAGCAGTGCCGGTGCCCACGCTGCGGCGCTACTGCACTCGTTGCTGCGACGTCGTCGTTGGCCGTGCAACCGCGCGGCCGGCGTCGAGGTCGTTCCAGTTGAGAATCGTATTGAAGCCGAGGAAAAAATTCCCCTGCGTCTGCCAGCGCCAGAACGGACGGTTGGCGAACATGACGACATGCCCTTTGCCGATTGGCGCGTCGACGGCGACGGCGCGTCCGGAGAGCGCTTCGCCGCCGACGAGGACGCCGGACAACAGCATGTCGTTCGGATCGGTCGGGAACGAGAGCAGCACGCGCGGTCCGGGCGCTGCCGCGCCACCGCCACGCCCGCCGAATCCCCCACCGCCGAAGCCGGCGCCGCCGCCACGTCCTCCTCTTC
>JBKPSE010000664.1:0-10003 GCA_046765855.1 Acidobacteriota bacterium
GGATGTACGAGATCTCTTTCAGCTTGAGCGCCCCTTCGAGGGCGATCGGGTAGTTGATGCCTCGGCCGAGGAAGAGGAAATCGCTGCGCTGATAGAAGCGCCGCGCGATCTCCTCGGTGATCGGCTCGCACTTGAGCGTGTGTTCGAGCAGCAGCGGCAGCTGCGTCAGCGACTCGAGGTGCGGCCGCGCCTGCTGCGGCGTCAGCGTGCCGCGGATCTGCCCGAGGTAGATCGCCAGCAGGTGCAGCGCCACCAGCTGTGACGTGAACGCCTTCGTCGACGCGACACCTATCTCGGGTCCCGCATGCGTCAGGACCGTGCCCTCGGTCTCGCGCGTGGCCATGCTGCCCACGACATTGCAGATGGCCATGCTGCGCGCCCCCTTCTTCTTCGCCTCGCGCAGCGCCGCCAGCGTATCCGCCGTCTCGCCCGACTGCGTGATCACAATCGCCAGCGTGTTCTCCGAGACGATCGGATCGCGATAGCGATACTCCGATCCGTAGTCGACATCGACCGGCACGCGCGCCAGCGTCTCGATCAGGAACTTGCCCACCAGCCCCGCGTGCCACGACGTCCCGCACGCGAGAATGACGACGCGCTCGATGTCCTTCAGCACCTGATCGGGAATGGCGATCTCGTGCAGGAACACCTTGCCGCGCTCGACCGACGCGCGGCCAAGCACCGTCTCCTTCACCGCCATCGGCTGCTCGAAGATTTCCTTGAGCATGAAGTGCTTGTAGCCGGCCTTCTCCGCCATGACCGGATCCCAGGAAATCCGCGTGCTCTTTTTCGACACCGCGCGGCCGGCGTAATCGGTGAACTCCACCCCGCTCGGCGTGATGACCGCCATCTCCTCGTCGCCCATGAACACCACGTCGCGGGTGTGCGCGAGAATCGCCGGGATATCGGAGGCGACGAAAAACTCGTTGTCGCCGAGGCCGACCACGATCGGCGGACCGTTGCGCACGGTGACGATCTTCTTGGGGTCGTCGGCGGACATCAGCACGAGCGCAAAGAGTCCGTGCATGTAGAGCAGCGCGCGCCGCACCGCATTCTCGAGCCCGTCGTCTTTCATCTCGCGCTCGACGAGGTGGGCGACGATCTCGGTGTCGGTCTCGGTCACGAAGACGTGGCCTTCGCTCTGAAGCTGCTTCTTCAGGTCGAGATAGTTCTCGATGATCCCGTTGTGGACGACAACGATCCGGCCAGTGCAATCGCGGTGCGGATGCGCGTTCTCTTCCGTGGGCCGGCCATGGGTCGCCCAGCGCGTGTGGCCGATCCCGTACTCGCCGTCGAGCGGATTGCCGGCAATCGCTTCCTCCAGCCGCGCCAGCTTGCCGGCGCTGCGGCGGAGCTCAATCGTTCCTTCGCGCACCACTGCCACACCGGCCGAATCGTAGCCGCGGTACTCGAGGCGCCGCAGCCCGTCGATCAGGATGGGCAGAACCTGCTTGTCGCCGATATAGCCGATGATGCCGCACATGGATTAACCCTTTTTCTTTTTGCCGACCCAGTCGATCTTGTTGGTCTGCTTGCCGCGCGCGATGCCGAGCGCGCCGGCGGGAACGTCCTCGACAATCGACGAGCCCGCGGCGACGTACGCGCCCTTTCCAATCGTAACGGGCGCGACGAGCTGCGAGTCGCTGCCGATGAACGCGCCATCTTCAATCACGGTGGGATGCTTGTGGGTTCCGTCGTAGTTGCAGGTGATCGTGCCGGCGCCGACGTTCACTTTCTCGCCGATTACCGCGTCGCCGAGATACGACAGGTGATTGGCCTTCGACCCGCGTCCCAGTCTGGTCTTCTTCAGTTCGGTGAAATTGCCCACGTGCGCGTCTTCGCCGATCTCGGATTGCGGACGGATGTGCGCAAACGGTCCCACGCTTGCGCCGGACTTGACGTGCGATTCGCGAATCACGCAGTAGTTCTGGACGACAACGCGGTCCTCGAGCGTCGAGTCGACAATGCGAACGCCGGCGTGAATCTCGCAGTGGGAACCGATGCGCGTCCGCCCTTCGAGATACACGTTCGGATGCAGAATCGTGTCGGGCCCGATGACGACGTCGGGGCCGATCCATGCGGTTGCCGGATCGACGATCGTGACGCCGCTCGCCATCAGCGCTTCGTTCTTCGTCGTTTTCAGAATGGCGCTCACCTCGGCCAGTTCCTTCCGGCTGTTCACGCCGAGGATCTCGCGCGAGTCCTCGAGCAACACCGTTTCCACGACGCGGCCCTGCGCGCGGTAGATGCCCACCAGATCCGGCAGGTAGTACTCACCTTGCGCGTTTGCCGAGCCGATCGATCTGAGCGCGTCGAACAGCGGCTCCAGCGCGAAGGCGTAGATGCCGCTGTTGATCTCGTCGATCGCGCGCTGCTCGGGCGTCGCGTCCTTGTGCTCGACGATGGCCGCGATCTTCCCGTGCTCGCGCACGATTCGCCCGTACTCGTGCGGTCCGTCGACGCGTGCCGTCAGCACGGTTGCTGCCGCGCCGGATGCCTGGTGCGCGTGCACCAGACGCTGCAGCGTTTCCGCGCGCAGCAGAGGGACATCGCCGGACAGCAGGACGAGCGTGCCCGACGCTCCGGCCAGATGGGGCTCCGCCTGCAGTAGCGCGTGCCCCGTTCCGAGCTGCGGCTCCTGCAATGCAAAGCGCAGGCCCAGCCGTTCTCCAAGCGCATCCGCGACGCGCTGCGACAAATGGCCGACGACGACGACAGTTGTCGCCGGTTTGAGGGAATCGGCCGCCCGAAGGACATGCTCAATCAGGGGCAATTCCCCGGCACGATGTAACACTTTCGGGTCCACGGACTTCATCCGCGTGCCCTTCCCGGCGGCAAGGATGACAACGTGCGTGTCGGGCATAAGCGGAGAGTATTCCCCGAGGGGAACCGGTGGAAGAAAAGATAGCGGCTAGCGGCGCGGCTTGCGCGCCCTGGCGCCGGATGCGGCCATCGCGGCTGGTGCCGGCCGCGGCGCGGCCACGTCAGGCGCCGGAGGCTCCAGCGCCGCCCGGAATGCGGGTTCGTCGCGGAGCGGCTCGAGATCCGTGTCCTGCCTGGCGCGCGAGCGATTTTCCGGATTGAGGGCGATCGCGCGGCGCAGGTGATCGATCGCGGTGCCGACCTCGCGGCGCTGAGCGCTGGCCACCGCCATCATGTAATGCGCGTGATCGTGGCGCGGATCTTCGGTGAGCGCGCGCTGCAGGTGCCGCATCGCCGAGGCCGCGTCGCCGGAATTCTGGGCGACGGTCGCGGCGTAGACCCATTCGTCCGCAGTCTTTGGCGTCGGCTCCTTCGGTTCGAGCTCGCGCTCGCACACTTTCAGGTACAAACGCGCGCGTTCGAGCAGTTCCCGTTCGTCCGGGTATCGCTCGATGACGGTGCGCAGTGCCGCAGCCGATGCAGCAAAGTCCCGGCGCTGAAGCGCCTGCAGGCCGCGTTCGTACATCGCAACCGCCTCGTGGTACGTCGGCTTGCGCGGCGGGGGCGGCTGCGGCGGCGCCGGCGGAGGCGGAGGAGCCGCGACCGGCTTCGCCGGCTTGGCTGTGGCTTTGGGAGCGGCTTGGATCGTCTTCCGCGCGGCCTGCTTGCGTCCCGCGGCGCGGCCGGCGGACGCCTTGGCGGGCCGGCGACGATCGGTCGTGCCCCGCTTGGTGGCGGAGCGAGCCGGCTTACGAGCAGAGGTCCGGGACTTGGTCACCCGGCGCGATTTTGCCATGGGCATTGCTGTCGGCCCGTGCAGGGCGAGCCCGGGTGGCACAGTAACAAATCGCCTCACCGATGGTCAAGATCTTCGGGCATTTTTCGATATTAGGTCTTTCGACCCCGCTGCGCGCGTGGTTCCCAGAATGCGATACAGCTCGTTGACGGTCCTCCCATAGCGAGCGGCCAGCAATTTCAGCGCCTGCCGCCCGTGTGCCCCCTCATTTTCGGCTAATTGACCAAGTTCTACGCGCAGAGACTCTTCGTCGGGCAATGGGAGCGGGGAGCGGTCAGGCTTATCGCGAGCAGGGATCACTACCGTGAACTCCCCTTTCGGCGCTGAAAACCTCAACGCGAGCTCGTTAATTGGGCAAAAGACCAACTCTTCGTGTGCCTTGGTCAGCTCTCTCCCGACCAGAACAATGGAATCACCCCCCAGCACCCGCGCAAGCTGCTCGGTCATATCACCAAAACGATGCGGCGCTTCGAAGAGCACGGCCGCGCCAGGCAGGGTGGGAAGCCGCTCGAACCACAGATTTCTATCTTTTGACCTATTTGGTGGGAATCCGAGAAAGGTGAACTCCGAGACCGGCAAGCCGCTCGCCGACAGAACTGCCATAACGGCGCTGGCGCCCGGAATTGCCTCGACGCGGATCCCGGCCGTCCGCGCCGCCGCGACCAGCGTCTGGCCGGGATCGGAGATCAGAGGAGTCCCCGCGTCCGAGACCAGCGCGATCGATTCGCCGCCGCGCAGCCGTTCCACCAACTTTGGCGCCTTGTCGCGCTCGTTGTGCTCGTGGAGGCTCGTCGTCCGCGTCGAGATCGAGTAGTGTTGGAGGAGCCGCGCAGTCCGGCGGGTGTCCTCGGCAGCGATGAGGGAGACATCGCGCAGGATCCTGAGGGCGCGCAACGTGACATCTTCGAGGTTGCCGATGGGAGTGGCGACCACATACAGGATGCCGGCCATGCGCGGGGCGCCGATTCTACCAGAATGTATTCCGCCGAACCCTTGCCGCATTTCGTCGACGAGTATCTCGCGTGGCTGCACGAGACCCATCCGACCAACGCAACGTTCGACGGCGTTCACCTTCACGATGACCTGCTCGAGGACCTGAGCCGGTCGGCGATTGACGCACAGATCCGCGATCTCGGCGGCTTCGCCCGGCGTCTCGCCGCGATCGACCCGTCGCGCCTGACCGACACCGAGCGGCTCGAGCGCCCGGCGCTCGACGCCAGCATCCGTGCGCGCCTGTTCGAGCTGGAGGCCGTCCGCCTGTGGGATCGCAATCCGCAGTGTTACGGCGACCTGCTGTCGACGAGCCTGGCCGGGCAAGTGCTGTTCGACTACGCGCCGCTGCCCGAGCGGGCGCGCCGCCTCCTGTCGAAGCTCCGGCAGGTGCCGCGGCTGATGCAGGCCGCCCGCGACAACATCAAGGACCCGCCGGGGATCTTCATCAAGGTCGGCCTCGAGAGCCTCCGCGGCACCCTGCGCTTCATCGAAGACGACTTGCCGCGGGCACTGGGCGCGCTGGATGACCTGCACGTGCTCGGCGACCTCGCCGACGCCTCGACGGAAGCGTCGCGAGCGATCGGCAGCTACGTCACTTATCTGGAGGAAACGGTTGCGCCCAAAGCGCGTGGGCCGTTTCGCCTCGGTCGCGAACGGCTGCAGACCAAACTCCAGCTCGACGAAGGCATCACGCTGGACGTCGACCGGCTGCTGGCGATCGCGGAGCGCGAACTGCACGCGACGCAGGAAGAATTCAGGCGCGCGGCGTCGCGGCTGGACGGCAAGGATCCAATGGCCGCGTGGACGAAGGTCAAGAACCAGCATCCGGCGCCCGGTCGCGTGGTCGCGACCGCGCAGGAGCAGCTCGAGGAGATCAGGACGTTCATCCAGCGTCAGGACCTCGTCTCGATTCCCGACGCCGCCAACGTGCAGGTTGCGGCGACGCCGCGGTTCTACCGGTGGACGTTCGCGAGCATGTGGACGCCCGGGCCGTTCGAGACGCGCCCGCTGCGCGCCTACTACTACGTCACCGATGTCGATCCGTCATGGCCGGCGGAGCGCCAGGAGGAGCACCTGCGCGATTTCAACCATGGTGCGCTCTGGGCGATCTCCATCCACGAGGTGTATCCCGGACACTTTCTCCATTACCAGCATCTGCGGCAGGTCACGTCGACACTGCGCAAGTCGATCCTGTTCTCGTCGACGGCGATGGTCGAAGGCTGGGCGCACTACTCCGAGCAGATGATGGTGGAGGCGGGATTCCGCAAGCAGGATCCCGCGGTCCGACTCGGACAGCTCGCCGAAGCGCTGATCCGTCTGTGCCGCGTCATCGTCGGCATCCGCCTGCACTCCGAGGATTTGTCGGTCGAACAGGGCGTGCGGTTTTTCCGGGACGAGGCGTATCTGGAGGAAGGAGCGGCTCGCCGCGAGGCCGAACGCGGCACGTTCGATCCCTCTTACATTCTCTACTCGCTCGGCAAACTGATGGTGCTGAAGCTGCGCGACGACTACAAGGCCGCGAGCGGGGATCGCTTTTCCGCGCGCCGGTTCCACGACACGCTGCTCGGCAACGGCACGGTGCCGCTCTGGCTGCACCGCAATCTAATGCTCGGCGAGAACAATGGCGCTATGCTGGAATAGGTCGCGATGCCTTTATACGAATACGAGTGCGAAGCCTGTCAGAAGCGGTTCGAGAAAATCCAGAAGTTCTCGGACCCGGCGCCCGAGGCTTGTCCGCATTGCGGCAAAGGACCGGTGAGGAAGCTGTTCTCGTCGCCCGCGATCCAGTTCAAGGGATCGGGGTGGTACATCACCGACTACGCGAAGAAGTCGTCGTCGGATGCGGGCAGCAAGTCGAGCACGGAACCGGCCGCAACGTCCGAAACGAAGTCCACCGAAACGAAGTCGACCGAGAGCTCCAGCACGAGCGAGAAGAAGAACTAACGGCCCGCGCCGGCGGGGACGCCGACGCCAAGCTCGCGCAGGTACTCGCGGAATGGTCCGGCGAGATCGTCGCGCTTCAGCGCGAAATAGACGACCGCCTTCAGGAATCCGAGCTTGTTTCCGGTGTCGTGGCGAACGCCGTCGATCTTGCAGCCGTAGATCGGGCGCGTTTTGAGCAGACGGCGTAGTCCGTTGGTCAGCTGAATCTCCCCCGTCCGATCGTTCTCGCGAGCCGTTTCCTCCAGCGCCGGGAAGATGTCGGGGGTGAGCACGTAGCGGCCGATAATGGCAAGGTTGGACGGCGCCTCATGGAGCGGCGGCTTCTCGACCATGTCGCGAATGCGATAGACGCCCGGCCGTACTTCCTCCGCGTCGATCACGCCGTACGAGCTGACGTTCTCGTGCGGCACCTCTTCGATCGCCAGAACGGGGCCGCCGACATCGTGAAACACGTCGATCATCTGCTTCAGCGCAGGAGGCCGCGCGTCAATCACGTCGTCGCCGAGAATCACCGCGAAGGGCTCGTCGCCGACGAGATCTCTGGTAACCAGCACGGCATGGCCCAGGCCGAGCGGTTCGCCCTGCCGCACGTAGGCGACGTTGATCAGATTCGAGATATCGCGGATCTCGGCGAGCAGGTCCTTCTTGCCGCGCGCTTCCAGAAACGTCTCGAGCTCCACCGAGACATCGAAATGATCCTCGATCGCGTTCTTGCCGCGTCCGGTGACCAGGATGATGTTGTTGACGCCGGACTGGAGTGCTTCTTCAACGCCGTACTGAATGATCGGCTTATCGACCAGCGGCAGCATCTCTTTCGGCTGCGCCTTCGTCGCGGGAAGGAAGCGCGTGCCGAGGCCCGCCGCGGGGAAAACTGCTTTACGCACCTGCGTATTCGACATGCGCGCATCGTACCTCAGAGGAGCGGCGCCCCGTTATAGGATTTAACCCATGCTCGATCCCGCTTACGTTCGCGACCATGCCGACGAAGTACGGACGGGGTTGCGAAACCGCGGCCTCGATCCGGAGGCGGTGCTCGGTCCGTTCGCCGAACTCGAGGCGAAGCGCCGCGGACTGATTCCGCACGTCGAAGGACTCAAGCGCGAGCAGAATGCCGCCGGCGAAGAAGTCGCGCGCGCCAAGAAGCAGGGACTCGATCCGTCGGCGATCTTCGCGGCCAACAAGGCGCGCGGCCAGCAGATCAAGCAGTTTGAAGCGGAGCTCGACTCGGTCGAGCAGCTGCGCGCCGACTTGCTGATGACCGTGCCGAACCTGCCGCATGCGACGGTTCCAGTCGGGCGCGGCGCCGAGGAGAACGAGGAGGTCCGCCGGCACGGCGATCCTCGCGCGATGGATTTCGAACCCAAGCCGCATTGGGATCTCGGGCCGGCGCTGGGCATCCTCGATTTCGAGCGCGCGGCGCGCATGTCGGGCGCGCGCTTTTCGGTCTTGATCGGTGCGGGCGCGCGGCTGGCGCGCGCTCTGATCAATTTCATGCTCGAGCTTCATACGCGCGAGCACGGCTATACCGAGATCGAACCGCCGTTCCTGGTGAACGCCGACGCGCTGCGCGGCACCGGCAACCTGCCGAAGTTCGAACAGGATCTCTTCAGGATTGCCGGCGACTGGGATCTCTTTCTCATCCCGACGGCGGAAGTGCCGCTGACGAACCTGTATCGCGGCGAGATTCTCGACGGCCGGCAGCTGCCGCTGCGCTATACCGCCTACACGCCGTGCTTCCGCAGCGAAGCCGGCTCCTACGGCGCGGACGTGCGCGGCCTGATCCGGCAGCATCAGTTCGACAAGGTGGAGCTGGTGAAGTTCACGACTCCCGAGCAGTCGTTCGACGAGCTCGAGTCTCTGACCGCGAACGCCGAGGAAGTGCTCAAGCGTCTCGAGCTGCCGTACCGGACGATGTTGTTGTGCACCGGCGATATGGGTTTCGCATCGGCAAAGACTTATGACATCGAAGTGTGGCTGCCGAGCCAGAAGACGTATCGCGAGATTTCGTCCTGCAGCAACACGATGGCGTTCCAGGCACGGCGCGCGAACATCAAATTCCGTCCGCAGGGCACCGGCAAGGTCGAGTACGTGCACACGCTGAATGGATCGGGACTCGCCGTCGGGCGCACGCTGATCGCGATTCTCGAGAACTATCAGGAGCGCGACGGTTCGGTGACGATTCCAGAGGCTTTGCGGCCGTACATGGGCGGCATGGAACGGATTGTCACGATGAATTGACGCACAGCCATCAGGTGCCTCCCGTGATTGTCGGACAAATGCCGACAAGCCTGCAGCGTTTTCAAATCCTCTCGTTGTTGCGCGCCTTTTTCTCCACGTTTTGCCGTTGATCTTTCGCCGCGCCGCGCAGACAATGACGCCGCTTCACTAACATTGCAGGGGAGGTCCCATGCGGCAGGACGTCTTGCGGCGCATCGCAGCCGCGTTCGTCTCTCTCGCCTTTCCTGGCGCCTCCGCCTATTGGTAGGAGGAACGTATGCCGGTATTTTTCTGTCGGCGGCGGGCAACGGTGTCGCTAGGTGGGCTCCTCTTACTAGGATCGATGAGTTGCACGACTCACCTGAAAACAGCCCCACCACCCGTGCTGCCGACACCCGGCGTCATTCCAGGCGATCTGCCTACGTCAACTCTCGTCGCCAATGTGCAAGCGAGCATCGCGACCGCAAGTAATGTGGTTGCGCAGCGCCTGCCAGCACAGATGGATCTCGACGTTCAGTGTACGGGTGATCCTCTGACCAGTGGGCGCATTTGCGGTCAAGCGACGATCGAGCGTGAACAGCCTTCGGTGTGGGTTGAAGGGGCCCGGCTCAATGCGAATGCGCTGTTTAGACTTCGTGGCGTAGGCCGATACGCACGTGGTTTTCCCCCAGTAGAAGTGACATTCAGTTGCGGCGATAGCAATCCGCCTGATCCCACACTACGAGTGGAAATCGGTCTCGGAGCAGACATCCAATGGGCGCCGGACTGGAGATTGGCATCGACATCGCCGAGGGCACGCGTGAGTGCCCGAGATGCGTGTAAGGTCACTTTTTTGGATCGCGATGTAACGACGCGAGTCGAGGAAGCGGTACAGAAGGCATTGCAGTCTGCGATTGAGAGCGCGTTGACGAATGCGGTGGACGAGCAGGCAGCGCTACGGCAGCAGATCGATAATCTCTGGACGCTCCTCAACGAGCCACTTGGCGTGGCAAATGGCGGTCTCTGGATCAACCTAAAGCCTGAGCAGCTTCTGGTTGGACCTTTCGTCGGATCCGGCGAAACGGTCCGCACTACTCTGGGTGTAAGGGCGAGGCCTGAGATTACGATTCGACAGCCGCCATCGTCCAGCCC
>JBKPSE010000665.1:0-3639 GCA_046765855.1 Acidobacteriota bacterium
CCCCCCCCCCCCCCCCCCCCCCCCCCCCCCCCCCCCCCCCCCAACCCCCCCCCCCCCCCCCCCCACAACAACACCTTATACCTGTCGTCGGCAGCGTCAGATGTGTATAAGAGACAGCATCTGGGCGTCGTCCCGGCCGGCGGCGGCCCGTTGGTGCAGCTGACCAGCGGACGTGGTCAGAGCTGGCCGCACTCGTGGGCACCGGACAGCGACCGCATCGCCTTCGCCGGCGAGCGCGAGGGCGTCTGGAACATCTACACCGTGTCGCGCACCACTCGCGCGGTGACGCAAGTGACCTTCTTTACCTCCGCCGGCGCGTACGTGCGGTATCCCGCGTGGTCGCCGCGCGGGTCGCGTATCGTGTTCGAGCGTGCGCTCGACGGCGCGAACGTCTGGACGGCCACGCTGCCGCCGCAACAATAGACCCGACTCCCAACTGGCAAGGTGCCGATGCTGCGTCTCGCTCTCGTCGCCCTTCTCGCACTCCCGACCGCGCTGCAGCCGGCGCGCGCGCGCAATCCTGTCATCGACGGCTGGTACGCGGATCCGGAAGCGCACGTGTTCGAGGGGAAGTACTGGATCTTTCCAACCTACTCGGCGCCGTACGATCAGCAGACGTTCATGGACGCGTTTTCGTCCTCGGATCTGGTGACCTGGACGAAGCACGCGCGCATCCTCGACGTGAAGGACGTCCCCTGGGCGAAGCGGGCGCTGTGGGCGCCGTCAATCGTCGAAAGGAACGGCTGGTATTACTTGTTCTTCGGCGCCAATGACATCCAGAACGATCAGCAGATCGGCGGCATCGGCGTCGCGCGCGCCAGGACGCCGGCGGGTCCGTTTACCGACTATCTCGGACGTCCGCTGATCGACAAGTTCCACAACGGCGCGCAGCCGATCGATCAGTTCGTCTTCCGGGACGGCGACGGCAGCTACTACATCGTTTACGGCGGCTGGCGCCACTGCAACATCGCGCGGCTCAACGATGACTTCACCGGGCTCGTGCCGTTTGCCGATGGCACGACGTTCAAGGAGATCACGCCGCAGGGTTACGTCGAAGGCGCTTTCATGCTGCAGAAGGACGGCAAGTATTACTTCATGTGGTCCGAAGGCGGGTGGACGGGACCGAACTATGCGGTCGCCTACGCCGTCGGAACCTCACCGTTCGGTCCGTTCGAACGCGTCGGCAAGATTCTTCAGCAGGATCCATCCGTCGCGACCGGCGCAGGACACCATTCCGTTCTGCACGCGGCCGGTTCAGAGAAGTGGTACATCGTGTATCACCGCCGTCCTCTCGGTGACACGGATCGCAACCATCGCGTCGTCTGCATCGATGAGTTGAAGTTCGACGACAAAGGGATGATCGTGCCGGTCAGGATTACCACGGAGGGGGTCGTGGCCGATCCGCTGCCGCCGCCGCGGCGTCTGGAAGCGCTCGCTGTTCCCGGCAAGCGTCACGGCGACGAACGAAAGGCGCTCGATCGCCAACCCGCCGGGAAGTGACGCCGCGACACTGCCGTATCGGTCAGCCTACCTCCTCGACGCGGGGACGACGCGCCCGCGACGTCTCAGCACCGGGTCTTCGAGCTGTTGGACGGTCATAGTTACCGCCGGATGGTCTGGTAGTACGCGATCGCTCCGGCGATCGTGCCACGCGTGCCGAGCAGGCGTGCGTCGTCGAAGCCGGCCTCGCGCATCCGCGCCAGCAGACGTTCGCTCGCGGAGGCGCTGACTGCTCGGCCGTGCAACGCGTGGGCCAGCAGGCTGTTATGGGTGCCGCCGCTGAAATCCAGGAACTCGAGACGTCCGCCTGGCCTGAGCACGCGCCGGATTTCCGTCAGCACGCCCATCTTCTCGTTCTTGGGAATGTGATGAAACATCATCGATGAGAAGACGCGATCGAAGCTGGCGTCGGGAGACTCGATCGCGTCGGCGAAACCCTGAACGAATCGAATATCCGCTTTGACGCGCGCCGCTTTCTTCCGTGCTCGTGCGAGCACACGCGGATCCGGATCCAGTGCGGTCACGCCCACGGCGGGGTGCGCTTGCTTGATCAGGACGGCGAGCGTGCCGGTGCCGCAGCCGACATCGAGGACCTCGTGCCCTGCCTGCAGCTGCGCCTGATCCACCAGCGGCAGCAGCGCACGCCGGAACCCGAGCAGAGTCATGATCGGGTCGTACGCGGGCAGCAGGATGTCGAGGCTGGCGGCCGGCAAGTAGCGGCGGCCCGCGTTCATGACGCTACACGGACGCGGCGGCGATCTGCGGCAGCGACCACGGCGCGCGATACGGCCTGGTAATCAACTTCTGCGCCTCCGCGTCGCCGGCAATCTGCTCCCGCTCGATATCCCATTTCACCCGGCGCCCGACGCGAAACGCGACGTTCGCGAGGTGACACGCAATCATCGAGTTGTGACCGATCTCGACGTCCGCGGCGGGGCGCTTCCTCGACTCGATGCAATCGAGAAAGTCCTTCATGTGCGCTTCGCTCATGTTGCCGCTGCTGCCGCGGCGCGGCTCGCCCAGCATGCGATACCGCTTCTTACCGTCCTTCGTCTCCGTCTCCGGCAGCACTTCCCAGCCGCCGCGATCGACGACGAGCACGCCGTTGTTGCCGTGAAAGGCGACGCCGTGGTCGCGCATGTAGGGGCCTTGTCCGATGGCCGTCGCATGTTCCCAGATCAAGCTGTAGCCGTCGTACTCCCAGAGCGCCTGCTGGGTGTCAGGCGTTTCCTCCGCGTCTTCCGGAAATCCGAACTTGCCGCCAACCGAAGTCGCCGAGTTCGGCGCCTTCACTCCCATGCCCCAGTTGGCGACGTCGATCATGTGCGCGCCCCAGTCGGTCATCAGCCCGCCCGAGTAGTCGTAGTACCAGCGGAAGTTGAAGTGAAAACGGTTCTTGTTGAACGGCCGCTTCGGCGCGGGACCGAGCCACATGTCGTAGTCGACGCTCTTCGGCGGCTCGCTGTCGGGCACGCGCGCGATGTTACCCATCCAGTCCTGGTAGGCCCACGCCTTGACGACGCGGATCTTGCCGAGCGCGCCGCTCTTCACGAATTCGACCGCGTCGCGGAAATGAGTGGAGCTGCGCTGCTGCGTGCCCATCTGGACGACGCGGTTGTAGCGGCGTGCGGCGTTGACCATCACGCGTCCTTCGCCGATGGTTAACGCCAGCGGCTTCTCGACGTAGACGTCCTTGCCGGCCTGACACGCAGCGATGGTCGGCAGGGCATGCCAGTGATCGGGCGTGCCGACAATGACCGCGTCGACGTCCTGGCGATCGAGCACGCGGCGGAAATCGCGCCCGGCGCGATCCGGTTTCTGGCTGAACGGCTTCTCGATGCTGTCGGCTGCTTTCTCGACCTGCTCGTCGTCCACATCGCACAGCGCGACGCACTGCGCGCCGAGACGCAGCGCATTGCGCAGGTCGCCCGTCCCCTGCCCGCCGCAGCCGATGAGCGCGACCCGCACGCGCTTGTTGGCGCCGGCCACGCGGTCCTGCGACGCGGCATCCAGTGAGATCGGCGCGGCGGAGGGTAGCAAGGCCCCTCCCGCGACTCCAGCGGCGACGTTCTTGACGAAGGTGCGACGGCTGCGCGATGTCATGCGGATCCTCCGGGGCTGACGTTACCACTTGTGCGG
>JBKPSE010000666.1:0-5288 GCA_046765855.1 Acidobacteriota bacterium
CCGGTGATCAGCGCCGCGCGTTCTCGATCGCGGGACTTCGCTGCGGCCCGCTCTGCACGCTCATTCGCGGCGTCCCCTGACCTCGGTCCGTTCGCGTCGTTCACTCGCTGCCGCTCGTGCCCTTCCCCGGACGCGTCACGCCTCGATCTTTCCGACCAGGACGACGCCGAAGCGCAGCGTGCCGCCCTGAATCGGAACTTCCATGACGATAGCCTTGTGGCCCAATTCGGTGGTGTGGAGCGACAGGGCGGCTTCCGATGCGACAGGCGGATCGATGCTGAGCACCGCTGGATGCGATCCGCCGATCGTTTCTTTGGAGATTTCGACGGTTCCCTTGTGACCGAGTGCTGTGGTCTCCTTGTCGAGCGCCACCGGCGACAGCAGCAGGAAGTCGCGGAACGGTGAGACGCCAAGATGATCGCCGTTCGCCGGCTGGATGCCGTAGCGCAGCGTGTAAGTGCCGGCCTTGATCACGCGGCCGCGTATGTCGCGGAAGTCCTTCTCGATCTTCACCGCGCCGACGAGCGAACCTTCCGGAAGTTCACTCCACGCGGGCGACTTCAGCGGCAGTTGCTTGACCCACCAGAACGTCAGCGTGTTGGCGCCAACCGCCGCGCGCACGCCGCCCGGCGCCATCAGCGCAGCGATCGGCGCGGCGAGCTCCGCGGGCGGACCGTCTGTGTGTCTGGTGGCAGATGGATCGGACGGGACCTGCCAAAGCAGCAGGCCCAGGAGGAACCACGCGATCTGCAAAGCGGGTTACTTGAGTTCGAAGGCGCCGTAGAAGGACGCGCGTTTGTCGCCCATCGACCACTGAGTGCCCAGCGAGGAGCCTGACCACGCTTCGGATCGGGTGTGGCCGAGCGCCGAGCCGTTCATCTTGGCGAGCGGGTCGTACCACTGAAGCGCGCCGCAGTTCGGCGAGTGATCGACTTTGGTTTCGACGTCGAGCGACGCTTCACCGGCCTTGACGGCAAGTCCATCGTCATCGCGATGGAACGAGATCGGCACTGCCTTCACGTCAACGATGCCGCGAACCACCGGCGAGAGCGACTTGGCCATCGTGACCAACGCATCGCGCTGCGCGGCAGTGGCGCGGCTGTCGACACGAATCGCCGTACGGAACGCTCGCGGCGCATCGCCGCCGATTTCGTGCATGCTCAGGTTCTGGTCGCTGGTGACCACGGCAACGATCGAGAGGCCGTCGAGCGCGACGCCGTTGACCTGTCCTTTGGCAACGCGCCAGGCGAGGATTGCTTCGCGCCCTGCGGCTTCCCCTTCGCTGCCCTGGATGCAGCCGCCGGCGAAGACCTCCGCGGTTCGCGCTTCGACGTAGTCACCGGTCACCGACGTGGCGCCGCTGGCCGCCATCAACGCGGGGGTGGCGGCAATCAGTGCGGTTATCAGCGTCTTCTTCATAGAGCCTTTCTTGGTGGCGGATCTTCCGCCTGGAGGCGGGAGCTACCTACGGATTATTTTACCCCGCGGGGGCCATACATCCGTCCGGTAGCGCCAGGCTTCAGACGGGAGACGTCAAACCTCGCAGCAACCCCGGCCGTGGGCGCAGAACTCCGGATTCGCGGGCAGCCCATCAGGACCAAAGGCCTTCTGCGTGCAGGCACACCAGAACGCGGTGGCCTCGATCGGATCGCGATACAAGGCCATCTCCTCGGGATGCGAATCCGCCTCGGCGTACATGCCCTTGTGGCGCAGCTTGGCGCAGTGCGCCGGACCGATATGGCGCGAGTGAAGCGTGGTCATGCCCAGTTCCCTTTCTGGCCCGCCGCCAGCAAGATCGCGCGCTTCACGGCGGTCCGCGCGATCTGGACCTTATAGGCGTTCTGCGTCATCGGCTTCGCTCCCTGGACGGCGGCATCCGCCGCCTCCATCGCGGTCTGCTCGGTGATCGATTTGCCCGCGAGCAGGCTCTCGGCTGCGGGCGCGCGCCACGGAATCGGCGCCACCGCGCCCATCACGATGCGAGCGGCGCGAATCGTGGTGCCGTTCATGTCGAGCGCGACGGTCGCGGTCGCGAGCGGCCAGTCATGCGACTGCTTGTAGCGGACTTCGTAGGTGGCGCTTTTCGCGGCGCCGGGCGCCGGCAGGATCATGTGCGTCATCAACTCGTTCGGCTGCAGCACGGTCTCGCCGAACAGATTCCGATCCGGCATCTGGAAGTAGTCGGCCGCGGTCACTTCGCGTTCGCCGGCCGGGCCGGCGACGCGGAACTTCGCGCCGAGCGCGACCGCCGGAACCGCGAGGCTCGACGGATGAATGATGTGGCAGGGACCGTCGCCGAAAATCGCGTGGTACTGGTTTTCGCCGTCAACCGCGAAGCAGCGCGAGCCGCCTTTCTTGAGGCACTCGAACTCCTCGTTGCGGAAGTACCAGCAGCGCGGACGCTGGTTGATGTTGCCGCCGACGGTACCGACGTTGCGGATCTGCGGCGTGCCGACTTCGGCAGCCGCCTGCGCCAGCGCCGGATAGAGACGGGTCACGTCGGCGTGCGCTGCGAGGTCGGCCACAGTCACCGCCGCGCCGATGCGCAGGCCTCCGTCGCTCGTCTTGCTGATCGTGTGATCGAGATTCTTGACGTTGACGAGCCGATCCGGCTGCGCGATGTAGTCCTTCATCAGCGCGAGCAGATCCATGCCGCCGGCGAGCGGCAGGAACTTGCCGCGCTCGGGGCCGAGCGCGGCAATCGCTTCCTTCTCGTTTGCGGCGTTGACGTAAGCAAAGGGCTTCACAGCGTCCCTCCCGCGCGCTCCTGCTGCAGCGCCGCCAGTACGGTGTCCGGAGTGATCGGCAGCTTGCGGATGCGCGCGCCGGTGGCATTGGATACCGCATTGGCAATCGCCGCGGCGGTCGAGATGACGGGCGGCTCGCCCAGGCCGATGACGCCCCGCTCCGGCTGATCGACCAGCGTGATGTCGATGACCGGAACGTCAGAGATGCCGGGTACGAGATACCACTCCATGTTGGGGTTGACCATTCTCGCGGTATTTCGGTCGAGGATGCGGTTCTCGAACAACGCGAAGCCAAGGCCCATGATGATCCCGCCGTACATCTGGCTTTCGGCGGTCAGCTTGTCGACGATCATGCCGCAGTCCTGCACCGAGACGATCTTCTGGACCCGCGTGACGCCGGTCTCGATGTCGACTTCGACGTCGGCGAACTGCACGCCGCTCGTGCCGACGCTGGACAGCCCCTGTTCCCACGCGCCATTGGCCTGAATTGGCGTGGTGCCGAGAAGCCTGCACGCGTCCTTCCACGCCATCCCCTTCGCCGGCGTCCCCTTCACCTGGATGCGGCCGTTCCTGGCTTCGAGCTGCTCGGGCTGCGCGCCAAGCTGCGGCGCCACTTTCGCCAGCAACTCTTTGAGCGCATTCTCCGCCGAGACGCGAACCGTCGGCGACACGGAGCCGACGGTGATGCTGCCGCCGCTGCCTGGCGCGAACGGATAGTTGGTGTCGCCGATCGCCGCGGTCACCGCGTTCAGCGGCAGTCCCATCGTCTCGGCGGTAATCATCGCCACCAGCGTCCGCGTGCCGGTCCCGATGTCCTGGGTTGCGATCTTGTTGATCACGGCGCCGTCCGGATGGATCTCGCACATCGCGCGCGTCTGCCGGTTGCCGCCGCCCGCCCACACGTTTGCGGCGCATCCGAGGCCGCGTTTGATCGGACCAGCCGCGGAATCGCCGGTCGGATGGCGCTTGCTCCAGCCGATCTTCTCCGCACCGATCGGGAAGTACTTGCGCCATTGTGCGTTCGGCGCCTCCGGCGCGAGGTTGCGGATGCGCAGCTCCAACGGATCCATGCGCAGGCGATCGGCGAGCTCGTCGATCACCGTTTCGGTGATGAAGCACGCCTGCGGATGTCCGGGCGCGCGGAACGCGCGCTGCGGTCCGGCGTTGGTGTAGACGTCGGTGTGGCTCTGACGACGGATCGCGAAGCCATGCGTCTGCCCCTGCGGCGGAACGTAGACGGGATAAGGAACGCTGAAGCCAGAGCCGGCGCCTGCGCCACCCGTACCCCACGTCTCTGAGTCCCACGCCACGAACTTGCCGTTGGCGTCGACGCCCGCGCGCACTTTCGCGAACGCGGAGGGACGATTGCCGGTGATCAGGTGCTCGTGCTTGCGGTCGAGCATGATCTTGACCGGCGCGTTTGCTTCCTTGGCCAGCCTGGCGGCGATCACCAGCTGCACATCGGCGCCGAGTTTGCTGCCGAAACCGCCGCCCATGTACTCGGTGACGACGCGGACGTTCGGCCGCGGCACTTTCAGCGCATCGGCGATGCCGTCGCGCGAAGCGTTGACGCCCTGCGTCGAGACGTGCAGCAGCAGTTTGTCTCCGTCCCACTCCGCGATACCGCCATGCGTCTCGAGCGACGTGTGCGTCTGCACCTGCGTCGAGTACAGGCCTTCGACGACGTGCGCGGCGGTTTTCAGCGCGGCTTCGACGTCCCCTTCGCCGCGGACGTTCGGGTTGCTGACATTGCCGCGCGGAAACGCCTGCGGTGCGTTGGCGCTGCGCGCCTGTTCGACCGTGGCCAGCGGCTGCAGCGCTTCGTAGTCGACCTTGATCAGGCGCATGGCATCGCGCGCGATCTCTTCGGTCGTGGCGGCAACCGCGGCGACTTCCTCACCCTGGTAATTCACCATCGACGTCGCCGCTTCAGCGGGATCCTTGATGACGATCACCGCTTTCACGCCCGGCAGCGCTTTCGCTGCCGACAGGTCGACAGCCTTGACACGCGCACGCGCGTGCGGCGATCCGAGGATCTCGCCGTACAGCATCCCCGGCCTGATGATGTCGTAGGTGTACTTCGCTCGACCGGCTGCCTTGTCCGGACCGTCGAGACGCTTGATCGATTTGCCGAGCAGCTGCCGCCCCTCGACCGCCGGCCAGTTGCGCGCCGGAGCCGCGGGCTGCTGCGGCGGCTGCGGTTGGGAGGCCGCGGCGGCGGCTGGTCCCGCCGGCGGCTGCGCCGGCGGTACGACGACCGGAGGCTGTTGCTGGCGATCAGCCACGGGTCACCCCCTTCGTGTTCAAAGCCGCCTCGAGGACGCGAACATAGGTGCCGCAGCGGCAGATGTTGCCGTCGAGCGCGCGCTTGGCCTGCGCCGGTGTGGGGTTCGGCGTCTTCTCGAGCAGCGCGACGGTCGCGGTCACGAATCCCGGCGTGCAGAAGCCGCACATCAATCCGTCCTTGTCGCAGAACGCCTGCTGCACCGGGTGGAGCACCGTCCCTTGGGTGAAGCTTTCGACCGTTCTGATCTTCTTGCC
>JBKPSE010000667.1:0-9611 GCA_046765855.1 Acidobacteriota bacterium
GATGTCATCCTGCACGTAGAGCGCCGCCTGGAACATGCGATATGCCAGCGTGGGGTCGCCAATGCGCCGGCTGTAATTGCTCGGCCGTTGTGCCTCGAAGGCGTCGAGGTTGTCGAACGTGTAGGTCCCCAGGTAGTTCGCCGACGTGTCCGACCGGTTCCACGCCGCGTCGAACTGCACGCCGGTGCGGATTGAGTGCCGTCCGCGGACGTAGTCCAGATCCGATCCGAGATTGAGACGGCGAGCGTGATCCCCGCCGCGAATCTGCGCCCCGCCGAACGTGAACGCGTCGTTCACGCGGATCGTCGGCGCTTCGGTGGCCGAACGATTGGCGGTGTCCGCGACGAACAGCTGCGCCCGCGAGCGCGAGAAGGCGCGGCGACCGACCGGCCCGTAATGCTGGATGCGGACGTTGTGCTGCGTGTTCTCGTTCGTGAACGCCCGTTCGAGTTGATCGTAGCCGCCGACGCCGAGATTCGCGTTGGTGAACCGATTGAGGTTGTAGGCAAAGCGCAGCGTCTGGTCCAGGGTCAGTGCGTAGTCCATCTGGCCATTGACGAATACCGCGTCGCGCGGCGTCCTGACGTTCAATGCCTCCGAGCGCGTGCCGCCGCCCGGGAGGGCCACGTACAGATTCGGTGTGTCGTAGGCGTCGGAGCCGAAGACGTTGACGTTGAATGAGCTCTTGTTCTTGATCAACCCGCCGCCGATGCCGACGCCATAGCGCACGTTCCCCTCAGGCCCCTTGACCGGCACGAACGGGCTCCGCGCGCTGAGGCGGCCGCCTCGCAACCCGGTGTTCAGGTTGTAGCGAACCGGACCGAGGCCGGGCTGCGTGATGATTTCAATCGAGGTGCCGCCGGCCGTATGGAACTCGGCAGCGAACTGATCGCGGGAGATGCGGATCGAGCGAATCTGCGCCTTCGCAGGCAGGGGACTGCCCTCGAAGCCGTCGACGCGGATCACCGCGCCCGGGCCGGCCATCTCCTGCAGCTGTTGCTGAAGAATCGCCGGATCGTCCGAGAGCGCCTCGATCTGCTCGCGCGTCAGCGACGTGCCGAAGGACATGCGCGGATCGGCGGCCGCCTCCTGCTTCGACTGGCCGACGGTCACCGCCGCCTCCAGCTTCGAGATCTGCAGCACCGCGACCTGTTTGTTGTCGCCAGGCCGGATCCGCACGTCCTTGAGGACGCGCTTCTCGAAACCGGGGAATTCCGCCTCGATCGTGTAGCGGCCGGGCGGCAGGTTCGCGATGATGGCCACGCCCGCGTCCGTCGTCCGCACCGGTGGGATCGGTGTGGCGGGCGGCGCTTCGGCGTTCGCAACGGTCACCGTCGCCCCGACGACGACCGCGTTGCTCGGATCGACGACGGTCAAGCGGAGCGTGCCGCTTGCGGGCGGCTGGGCCCAGGCCCGGCCTGCCATCAGCAATACAGGCAGAATCAGAACGGAGATGCGCCGGGACATGGAGCCTCCTGGATTCCCTGGTAGGACGGGTCGGAGGCGCCGGAAGTTCAGCAGTTCATCCCACGTTTCGGAACATGCCGTCTGGTTGACGGGTCCGGCCCGTTTCTCTACAATAAGGGTTTGCTCTAGAACCAGTTAGAGCACCCGTACGGCCATGTTCGAGTCCCTCTCCAATCGTCTGCAGGACGTTTTCCGCAATATTCGCGGCGAGGGACGGCTCACGGAAGAGACGGTCGAGCTGGCGCTGCGGGAAATCCGCATGGCGCTGCTCGAGGCGGACGTCAACTTCAAGGTCGTCAAGGCGTTCATCGATCGCGTGCGCGATCGAGCGGTCGATCAGGCGGTGCTCAAGAGCCTGACGCCCGACCAGCAGGTCGTCCGCATCGTACGCGACGAAATGCTGGCGCTGTTTGGCGACACCCAGGGTGGACTGCCGCCGACCGGCGAACGGCCGCGGGTGGTTATGCTGCTCGGCCTTCAGGGGTCGGGCAAGACGACGACCTCGGCGAAGCTTGGCCGCTGGCTGGCGAAACAGGGTCGGCATCCGCTGCTGGTTTCGACCGACGTGCGACGGCCGGCGGCGATTCAGCAGCTCGCGGTGGTCGGCAAACAAGCCGGCGTGCGGGTCCACGATCCCGCCGGCGAGATGGATCCGGTCAGGCGCGCCGCGGGGGCGCTGACCGAAGCGAAGAACGGCGGCTTCGATGCCGTCATCGTCGACACCGCCGGACGGCTGCACATCGACGACGAATTGATGGACGAACTGCAGGCGATCAAGGCCGCAGTGAAGCCCGTCGATCAGTTGTTCGTCGCCGATGCGATGACCGGGCAGGACGCGATCAAGAGCGCCGGTGAGTTCAACCGGCGGATCGGCGTCACCGGCGTCGTGCTGACCAAGATGGACGGCGACGCGCGCGGCGGCGCGGCGTTGTCAGTCGTGTCGGTCGTCGGCGTGCCGATCGCGTTCGTCGGCAGCGGCGAGCGGCTGCAGGATCTGGAGCCGTTCCACGCCGAGCGCGTCGTCTCGCGCGTGCTGGGCATGGGCGACGTGCTGTCGCTCATCGAGCGTGCGGAAGAAGCCGTCTCGATGGAAGACGCCGCGAAGCTCGAAGAGAAGATCCGGCGGGACGATTTCACCCTCGAGGATTTTCGCGACCAGCTGCGCACGATTCGCAAGATGGGGCCGCTCGAGCAGATCATCGGGATGCTGCCGGGCATGGGCGCGATCAAGGAGCTCAAGGCGCAGAAGGAACAGATCGACGAGAAACAGATGCTTCGCGTCGAGGCGATCATCAACTCGATGACCGCCAAGGAACGCCGCAACCATCAGATTATCAATGGGCAGCGGCGCAAGCGGATCGCGAAGGGCTCGGGAACGTCGGTCGAAGAGGTGAACAAGCTGCTCAAGCAGTTCATCCAGATGAAGAAGATGCTCAAGGCGATGGGCGGCATGGCCGGACTCGCGAAGGGAAAGCGGCCGAATCTCTCGGCGCTCAAGGGGATGATGAGGGGATAGTTGGCAGTTAGCAGTTGGCAGTTGGCAGTTCGCAGATGGCAGACGTATCACCGCAATCTGCCAACCGCCTGCAAACCGGCGACTGCAAACTGCCGACTGCGCCTGCAAACTGCGAACTGCGAACTGTTGAAAGAGGACGAATGTTAGTAATCAGATTGCGTCGTGCCGGATCGAAGAAGCGCCCGTTCTTCCGCGTCGTGGTGACCGACTCTCGCGCGGCGCGCGACAGCTCGTTCGTCGAGGTGCTCGGCCACTACAATCCGCGCACCAAGCCCGAGACGCTGCAGCTCGATCGGGCTCGCGTCGATCACTGGTTGAAGCAGGGCGCGCTGGCGTCGGACACGGTCCGTACGCTGATCGATCGTAATCCGGCGCCGCCGGCTACCGACGCCGCAGCGGCCGCCGCGGTCGCTGCGCCGGCCGCGTCGTGAGCCGCGCCACTGCGGTCGTCGAGGCGATCGCGAGAGGTCTGGCCGATAAACCCGACGCGGTGCGCGTCAGCGAACGCGAGGCGCGCGGACAGAAGTTCGTCGAGCTGACGATGGCGCCTGGCGACATGGGCCGCGTGATCGGCCGGCAGGGACGCACCGCGCAGGCTGTGCGCGCGCTGGCCAGTCTGGCGGCGGAGATGGACGGGACCAAGGTGTCGGTCGACTTTCGGGATTGAACCCCCGACGTGAACGCCGGGCCTGCGGGCGATGACTGATTTGATCCTCGTCGGGCGGGTGGCGCGGGCCCACGGCAACAAGGGCCAGGTGATCGTCAACCCGGACACGGATTTCCCGCTCGAGCGCTTCGCCGGCGGCAACACGCTCGTCGTCGATCAGGCGGGACGGCAGGCGGAACGGCGGATCGTCGCGGTGCGATTCCAGCAGGGACGGCCGATCCTGGCGCTCGAGGGCATCGACACGATCGACGACGCCGAAGCGCTTGCCGGCGCGGAACTGAAAATGCCGGCGGAAACGCTGGCGCCGCTGCCGCCGCGGACGTTTTACCACCACGATCTGGTCGGCTGCGAAGTGCGGATGACGGACGGCCGCGTGATTGGCAAGGTGATCGATGTGCAGGGGCCCTTGGAACGCAGCCTGCTCGCGGTGGCGGCAAAGGGCGGGGAAGCGCTGATCCCTATGGTCGAAGGAATCGTGGTCGAAGTGGATCCGAGCGCGCGCCGGATCGTGGTCGATCCTCCAGCCGGGTTGATCGAGTTGGACGCGCGAGCGACCGACGGCGAGTGAGCCGTTCCGCCGTCGCTTGGCGAAGGCGGAAACGGAGCGGGCCCGAGAGCATGAAGATCGACATCGTCACCATCTTTCCGAAGATGGTGGAGGCGCCGCTCGCGGAAGGCATCGTCGCGCGGGCGATCGCGCGCGGACTGGTTGACATTCGCGTGCACGACCTGCGGGACTTCACGACGGATCGGCACCGCGTCGTCGACGACATGCCGTTCGGCGGCGGTCCGGGCATGGTCCTGAAACCGGAGCCGCTGTTTGCTGCGGTCGAGGCGATCCTCGCGCGGCGCGGCGGCGAGGGGGCGGCAACGCGCGGAGATCTCGACGAGCAGGCCGATCCGGCGCGAGGCAGGCGGGCCGTTGTGTTGACGACGCCCGATGGCGAGCGGCTCACGCACGACGTCGCCAAGCGGTTGAGCGGCCTGGATCACATGGTGATCCTGTGCGGACGATACGAAGGGGTCGACGAACGCGTCCGCGAGCATCTCGCCTCGGAGGCGATCTCGATCGGGGATTACGTGCTGTCGGGCGGCGAGCTGCCGGCGCTGGTGATCGTCGATGCGGTGGCGCGGCTGATTCCGGGAGTGGTAGGGGACGAGGCGTCGGTCAGCGGCGACACCTTCGCGCGCGGCGGACTGCTCGATTTTCCGCAATACACGCGTCCCGCGGAGTTCCGCGGATTGAGAGTTCCCGACGTATTGTTGTCGGGCCATCACGGCGACATCGAGCGATGGCGCCGTGAAAAAGCAGTGGAGAGAACGCGCACGCTCCGGCCGGACCTGCTGCCTGATTGTTAGGCAGGGAAGCCGAGCGGATGGGCGCGAGCGTGGATCGGTTGGACATCACGAAGGAAGAAGGAGCGAGATCATGAATGCCGTCGAGACCGTCGAGCGTGGCCAGATTACGCAGCGCCCGGCGATCAAGCCCGGGGATACCGTCAAGGTGCACGTGAAGGTGCGCGAAGGGGACAAGGAGCGCATCCAGGTGTTCGAGGGCATGGTGATCGGCATGCACCGCGGCGGCGCGCGCGCCACGTTCACGGTGCGCAAGGTGTCGTTCGGCCAGGGCGTCGAGCGCATCTTCCCGCTCCACTCTCCCGTCATCGACCGCATCGACGTCGTGCGTACCGCAAAGGTGCGCCGCGCCAAGCTGTACTTCCTGCGCGAGCTCAAGGGCAAGGCGGCGCGCATGAAGGAAACCGGGAAGAAGCAACCGTCTTAATCTGGTAATTTGGAATCTGCTAATTTGGAAATCCGGCACGTGCCGCCTGCCGGCGGCGCTCGAATGCACGCGCGGTAGCGCGCGCGGTGCCGGATGACCAGATTTCCGAATTTTCAGATTTCCAGATTTCCAACATGGTCAAGACCCGCGCCTTCCGGACTCTCGAGAATGCGCTCCGGCGCATGGGGTTCGTGTACGTCGCGGGCGTCGATGAAGTGGGACGGGGCTGCCTGGCCGGGCCGGTCGTGGCAGCGGCCGTCGTTCTCAATCCCGAACGCTACATCCCGCGCATCTGCGACTCGAAGACCGTCACTGCCGCCGAGCGCGAGCGCCTCTACAGACGCATCACCCGCGAGGCGATCTGCTGGTCGGTCGTGGGCGTGTCCCCCGACGAGATCGATCGCATCAACATCCATCAAGCGGGGCTACGCGCCATGCAACGGGCGGTGCTTGCGCTGACGCCGTTTCCCGACATGGTGCTGGTCGACGGCGGCAAGGCGTTCAGGGTTCCCGAGCTCCCCATGGCACAGCGCTGCGTCGTCCACGGCGACGCCCGCTGCACGGCAATCGCCGCGGCGTCGATCGTCGCCAAGGTGACCCGCGATCGCGCCATGCTGGAGCTGCACGGCCAGGATCCGCGCTACGGTTTCGATCGGCACAAGGGCTACGCCACCCGGGATCACCTCGACGCGGTGGCGAAATTCGGCTACTCCGAGGCGCACCGCCGTTCGTTCCGCCCGCCGACCCTGTTTGATAGGATCTGAGACTCCCTTGGCCATCGACCGCGCAGAAGCCATCAAGAAGGCCGAGAAGCTGCTCCGGCAGGGCAAGCTGGATCTGGCGATTGCCGAATACGTGCGGATGATTGAGGACAATCCGCGCGACTGGGCGACGCGCAACACGCTGGGCGATCTGTACGTCCGCGCCGCGCAGCCGGACAAGGCGGTCGCGCAGTACGAACAGATTGCCGATCACCTCTACACCGAAGGGTTCTTCCCCAAAGCGGCGGCGCTGTACAAGAAGGTCCTGAAGATCAAGCCGGACCTGGAGTCGGTGCAGCTGCACCTCGGCGAGATCTCGGCCAAGCAGGGACTGCTGGCGGATGCGAAAGGGTACTTCCTTGCCGTCGCCGCCAAGCGCAAGGCACGAGGCGATCGCGCCGGCGCCGACGAGATCATCGTCCGTCTCGGCTCGCTCGATCAGGGGGACTTCGACGCGCGCGCGCTGGCGGCGCAGACGCTCGAGCAGAGCGGTGATGCGGTTGCGGCGGCGATGCACTACCGCTCGATGCACGCGGACCTGCAGGACAAGGGGCGGGCCGACGAAGCGCTGAACGCGCTGCGACAGGCGGTGCGGCTCAATCCTGAGGACTTCGAGGGACGCATGCTGCTGGCGAGGACCGCCGTCGCCGCCGGCGATTTCGACACCGCGAAGCTGTATCTCGATCGCGCGGTTGCCGGCGACGATCCGAACCTGCTCCTGCCGCTGCTCGAGATCGAGCTGCGCGCGAACAACGTGGATGCGGCGCGCGAGATTCTGTCGCAGCTGTTGAACATCGACGTCGGGCTGCGCGCCCGTATCATCGAGCTCGCGTGGAAGATCGCGCCGGCAGCGCCGGAGGCCGCCTACGTCTGTATCGATACGGCGGTGGACGCCGAGCTCGCGGGCGGTAACTACATGGACGCCGCGGCCATGCTGCAGGAGTTCGTGACCCGCGTCTCCGGGCAGATCGCGGCGCTCCTGAAGCTGGTCGAGATCTGCGTCGACGGCGGTCTCGAGGCCATCATGTACGAGGCGCAGGCGCACCTCGCCGACGCCTATCTCGAGCGCGGCAACGGGGCCGAGGCGCGTGTCATTGCCGAGGACCTCGTCGCGCGCGAGCCCTGGGAGCATGCGCACATCGATCGCTTCCGGCGCGCGTTGATCATGCTGAACGTGCCCGATCCCGACACCGTGATCGCCGATCGCCTGAGCGGCCAGGGTCCGTTCGTCGCGACCGATCCCTTCATGCCGCCGGAAACCTTCGGCGACATCGACGCGACACCGGAGCCACTGCCGCCAGCTTCCGTCGCGCCCCGCGCCACCGAGTCGACGCCGATCGCGCCGGTTGCGCCCACGCCCGCGCACGCCGAACCCGATATTCCGCTGCGGCCCCGCGCGGCCGAACCGGATATTCCGCTGAAGCCGCGGACGCCGGAGCCCGCGGCCAGGACTCCATCGGGATCGGACATCGATTTGACCGACGTGCTCGCCGAGCTGCAAGGGCTAGCGACGCCGCCGCAGCCCGCGCCGGTTCAGCCAGCGGCACCGGCGCCGCCGTCCACGCAGAACCTCGACGCGGTCTTCAACGAATTCCGATCGGAGATCTCGCGCCAGACCGGGGCCAGCGAAGCCGCGGAGTATCTGGGCCTGGCCAGGACCTATCTCGAAATGGGGATGAGCGACGAGGCGATCGGCGCGCTGCAGACGGCGGCGCGCGCGCCCAGCTGCCGCTTCGAGGCGGCGTCGACGCTCGGCCGGCTCTACCTGAGGAAGAAGGATCTGCCGCACGCGGTCGAATGGCTCGAGCGGGCTGCCGAGGCGCCGGCGCCCAGCGTCAACGAAGGACGCGAGCTGTTGTACGAGCTCGGCGCGATCCTCGAAGCGTCCGGCGAGACGTCGCGAGCGCTCGCCGTCTTCCTCGAGCTGCAGGCGGACGCCGGTGAGGACCGCGACGTCGCCGCGCGCGTGGAACGGCTGGCGCGGGTGCAGGCCGGAGGCTGATCATCCGCACCTTCAGCCGGCTGCTGTTCGCCGCCTACTTCCTCGAAGCGGGATTCATCCTGGTTGTCGCGCCGTGGACGACGGTGTGGGACCACAACCGTTTCGTCGAGGCGCGTCCCGCGCTCGAGGCCTTTCTGGAAACGCCGTACGCGCGCGGCGGCGTGACCGGCGTCGGCATCGTCACGGCTCTCGCAGGTCTGGTGGAGCTCGGCTCCCTGTTCGCCGCGCGCGCGCGGCGCCGCGAGAGCGGCAGCGGCGCGCCCCCGGCGTCGTGACGCTGCGCTCGCATCTGGTCACCGATCGGCGGCGTGCCGGCATCACCGCTTCCGAACTGGTCGCGCGGGTGCGTCGCGCAGCCGAGCGCGGTCTCGACGTCGTCCAGGTGCGCGAGCGCGACATGTGCGATCGCGATCTCGCTTCGCTGGTCCGCGACGTTGCCGGCGCCCTCTCGCACACATCGACGCAGGTTCTGGTCAACGATCGTTTCGACATCGCGGTCGTCGCCGGGGCGCACGGCGTGCACCTGCGCGCCGATTCCGTCCCGGCATCGTCGATCAGAGCCGTGGCGCCCGCGCATTTCATCATCGGTCGCTCCGTGCATTCGCTGGCCGACGTCGATGCCGCCGCGCGCGACGGCGGCTGCGACTACCTGATGTTCGGGACGGTGTTCGCGTCGGCGGGCAAACCTGCCGGGCACCCGATCGCCGGCATCGAGGCGCTGCGCGAAGTGTGCCGCCGGTCGCCGCTTCCGATTATCGCGATCGGCGGGATTGATGAGCATCGGCTCGATGAGATCGCGCGCGCCGGCGCCGCCGGCTTTGCCGGCGTTGAGATGTTCATGTAAAGTTGGCGGCACGAATGGATGACTTCGGCGGGAAGCTGCGCCAGGCACGCGAGCGGCGCGGTATCTCGCTGCGGCAGATTGCCGCGAGCACCAAAATCTCGGCCGCCGCCTTGGAGGCGCTCGAACGCGACGACATCTCCAAGCTTCCCGGCGGCATTTTCAGCCGCGCGTTCGTCCGTGCCTACGCCGTTGAAGTCGGCCTCGATCCCGACGAGACCGTCAAGGAATTCCTCGAGCGGTTCAACCAGAACCCGCCGCCCGATGCCGGCTCGGTGGGCGCCTCCACACCCGAGGCGGAGGCGGAGTTCGAGAGTCGCCGGCGCGCCGCCGCGCGCGTCCTGACCATCGCCGCGATCGCGGTGCCGATTCTCATCGCCGGTCTGTACTTCGCCTATCGCAGCCGCGGCGCTCGTCAGCAGGCGCAGCGCGAGCCGACGGCAGCGAGTGCGCCGCTGCCCGACGCGCCGCCAGTCGTCGCCGCAGCGGCTGACCGTCCGGTTTCTTCCGCGCCGCCGCTGGCTGCGACCGGCCAGATGATGCTCGACGTCCATCCGACGTCCGAGTGCTGGGT
>JBKPSE010000668.1:0-5277 GCA_046765855.1 Acidobacteriota bacterium
ATTCCAGGCGCCGCAGTCGTCGTCAAAAATGAATCGTCGGGTGTGTCCTTCGAAGCCGTGTCGAACGGCGAAGGCATCTTCAACATTCCCGGCGTCCCGCCGGGCACCTATACCGCCACCGTCTCGCTCACCGGGTTCAAGACCGCGGTGATGAAGGACGTCCGGGTCATCACCGGCACGCCGGCGACGATCAAGGCGACCCTCGAAGTCGGGCAGCTCGAAGAGACCGTCACCGTCATGAGCAGCTCCGAGCTGATCAATACGCAGACGGCGACCGTGACCTCCACGCTCAATTCCGATCAGCTCAACCGGATGCCGACACCGACGCGCAACGCGCTGAACGCGGTGACGTTCCTGCCCGGCGTCAACACCGCGACCTCGAACCGCGAGTCGCGCATCAACGGCCTGCCCGAATCATTCGTCAGCATCACGATGGACGGCGTCAGCAACAACGACAACTTCCTGCGCTCGTCCGACTCGTTCTTCGCCTCGGTGACACCGCGGCAGGACGCGGTGGAAGCGGTCAACGTGACGACCGCCGTGCAGGGCGTGCAGACGGGCGGCAGCGGCGCGGTCAGCATCAATTTTTCCACCAGATCCGGTTCGAACCGCTTCTCCGGCAGCGCTTACGAGTACTGGCGCGATCCGCGCCTCAATTCCAACTATTGGTTCAACGAGCGCAACGGGCTGCCCAAGAACGATGTCAAGTTGAATCAGTACGGCGGCCGCGTAGGCGGACCGATCGTAATCCCGGGCCTCTACGACGGCCACGGCAAGGCGTTCTTCTTCACGAACTACGAACAGGTGCGCTTTCCGAACAGCTTCACGCGCACTCGAGTGACGCTCCATCCGCGCGCTGCCGAGGGCTGGTTCCGCTACACGTCGGGCGGTCAGACGCGCGAAGTCAACGTGCTGCAGCTCGCCGCCGCGAACGGGCAGATCTCCGCCACCGATCCGACGGTGATGTCGATCCTGGCGAAGATCCAGGCGGCGGCGCAGTCGCAAGGCGCGCTGAACGCAACGAGCGATCCGATGCTCAACCAATACGTCTGGCAGAGCCCGGGCAAGCTGTTCGAGCACCAGCCGACCTCTCGAATCGATTACAACCTGACCGACAGGCATCGGCTGACCGGGTCTTACGCGATCATCTGGGCGCAGCGGGATCCGGACTATCTGAACGGCGTGGATACCCGCTTCCCCGGCGGCACCAACTACCGCTTCTTCCGCTCGACGCGTCCGCTGCATTCCTACGCGCTGCGCTCGACGCTGGCGGGCAATAAAGTAAATGAAGTGCGCGTGGGCATTACCGCGCTGGGTGGATCGTCGAAGTTTGGCTTCCCCACCGATCCGAGCGTCAATCCCGAGAGCTTTGCCGACACTGGCGGATTCGCGCTCAATTTCCCCGACTTCGACAACACCAACGTTCTGACCAACTGGCATGCGACCAACGGTCCGAGCTGGCGCAGCGCGCCCACCTACAGCGTCGATGAATCCCTGACCTGGTTGAAGGGAAAGCACAGCTTGAATTTCGGCGCGTCGTTCCTGCGGGCTACGGCATGGGAGAACGCCCAGCAGATCGTGCCCGGCATCGACTTCGGATTCAGCACGAGCAACGATCCGGCCGCGGGTCTCTTCAACAGCACGAACTTCCCGAACGCCTCGAGCGGGCAGTTGAGCGACGCACGCGATCTCTACGCAATGCTGACCGGTCGCGTATCGGCGGTCACGGGTCAGGCGGCGCTCGACCCGAAGACCAACAAGTACGTGTATCTCGGGCCCCGTCGGCGCGAAGGCAAGATCGATATGTATTCGGGTTTCGCGCAGGACTCGTGGCGCATGACGCCGACACTCACGCTCACCGGTGGCGTACGCTGGGACGTGCAGCTGCCTTTCTCGGCCGGCAACAGCACGATGACCACCGCGACGATGGCGGACTTCTGCGGCATTTCCGGGCTCGGCGACGGCGGACGCTACAGCCGCTGCAACTTCTTCGCGCCCGGCTCGAGCGGTGGTGTCGTTCCGAGCTTCAAGCAGTTGACCAAGGGATCGCTCGGCTACAACACCGACTGGAACAACGTTGCACCGTCGATCAGCGTCGCGTGGCGCCCGAACAAACAGGATGGATTCTGGCGCGCGCTGCTCGGCGATCCGGAGCAGGCGACGCTGCGCGGCGGCTATACCCTCGCCTATGAGCGTCAGGGAATGGCGGTGTTCACCGACACCTACGGAGGCAACCAGGGCAGCACTATCAGCCTGAGCCGCAACGAGAATCTGGGCAACCTCGTTCCCGGCGGTCAGACCTGGCCGGTGCTCTTCAGCCAGCGAGACCGGCTCGCGCCGCAGACGTTTGCGGCCGAACCCGTGTTCCCGATTCTCGTCCGGGTGAACCGCGCCGACGATCTGAACGGATTCGCGCCGGATCTCGAGATCGCGTCGGCGGCGACGTGGACGGTCAGCTTCCAGCGTTCGATCACGCGAGACATGGCCATCGAGGCGCGCTATGTCGGCACGCGCGGCTGGAACCAGTGGTCGACGCTCAATTACAACAGCATTCGCGGCGAGAACATCTTCAAGAACGGGTTCATCAACGAGTTCCGCAACGCGATGGCCAACCTGAAAGCGAACAACGCCTCGGGCGTGTCGTCTCGTGTCGGTTCGTTCGCGTACTTCGGTCCGGACACGAACACCAACCCGTTGCCGATCTATCTCGCGTATCTGAACGGATCGCGCGACGCCACCAATCCGGCCGCCTATACCGGCGGATCGAACACCTGGACCAACACGACCTTTGCCGGCCGCCTGTCGATCGCCTCTCCGTCGCCGCTCTCCGCAGCCGACGATTTGGACGGCAATTCGACGCGTCGCGGCAACGCGGTCACCGCCGGTGTGCCGTCGAACTACTTCGTGCCCAATCCTCACGTCGACGATGTGAACGTCACTGACAGCGGCGCGTACAGCGACTATCACGCGTTTCAGATCGAGGTGCGCCGGCGGCTGTCGAAGGGACTGTCGGCGGACGTGAACTACCAGTACGCGATCGAACGGGGTTCGGCGTTCGACGGCTTCAGCTTCGGCCGCGAGATGGCCGACCAGGGGAACGTCCGTCACGCGATCAAGACGCAGTGGGACTGGACGCTGCCGGTCGGCCGCGGCCAGCGGTTCGGCAACAACATGCATCCGCTTCTGCAGGGAATCGTCGGCGGCTGGAGCATCAACGGCGTCGGACGCATTCAGGCTCGGACGATCGATTTCGGCAACGTCCGGCTGGTCGGCATGAGCAAGAAGGATCTCCAGAAGATGTACAAGTTCGATATCCGGATCGATCCGGATACGGGTCTGCGTACCGTGTACATGTTCCCGGACGAGATCATCCTGAACACGAGGCGTGCGTATAGCGTCAGCTCCACGACCGCGAACGGCTACTCGGCGAGTCTTGGCGCTCCCGAAGGACGCTACATCGCGCCGGCGAACACCGAAGAGTGCATCCAGCAGCGCGCCGGTGACTGCGCGCCGCGAACGCTGATCATTCGCGCCCCCTTCTTCACGCGCTTCGACGTGGGCGTCACGAAGCAGTTCCCGATCAAGGGGCGCACGAACTTCGAGTTGCGGATTGATGTGTTGAACATCCTGGACAACATCAATTTCAATCCCGTTTCGCTCCCGAACAACCCCTCCTCGTCAACGCTGTTCCAGGTGACCAGCGCCTACACGGATTCGAGCAACACCTACGATCCGGGCGGCCGCCTCGGGCAGATTATGTTCAGGATCAACTGGTAAGGACGTCGAGGGGCGAGAGGCGAGGATCGAAAGATCCGCAACCTCCGCCCCTCGGCGATCATTGGTCCTCGGTCCTGGCCGCTCAGATTACTGGCAGATCTTCAGGTCTTCCACCATCGGAAAGATGCCCTGGTTGAGGCTGGCGCCGCCGAAGCCGGGGCCGCCGCCGCCGCGATACGAGCGGATGAACTGACTGCTCTCGTCGATCGGCAGTGTCGCCGCATTCCTGCAGAACTCCATCCAGATGCCATCCATGTTCAGATACTGCTCGACGTTCGAGAGGTAGAACGCCGAAACCATCGCGTTGTGCGCCTTCAGCCAGCGCCCCACGCCGCGCAGCGCTTTCGGGCCGGCGAAGTTGCCGACGATGGGCACGAACAGGTTCTTGGCGTGCAGCGACTTGATCACGTTGAAGTGCTCTTCGCTCGCCAGGTAGCCGCGGTATACCCCTTTGCCGTCAGTCGCCACCGCCAGGTCGGCGTAGGTCGGACTGTTGCGGAAGCCGCCGCGCGTCCCGTAGCCGCCGCTCATCCAGTAGGTCAGGTCCGGTCCCCACTCGGCGAAGTAGCCGTAGACGTAGCGGATCCCCGGTTCGTCTTCCTCGTCCAGCGCGAAGCCGTGCACGTTGCGAAGGTGATTGATGACGGCGGCGAAGTTGGATTCGAACAACGCCTCGTCGCGCGGCACCGAGGCATACGCCTGAAAGAGTTCCCGAACCGTGGACGTCGCGGTCAGGCCGGCGGGACGCTTGCGGCAGAACAGGCGGCCGAGAAAGTCGGCGCGGTCGGCGGACATCTCGAACAGCGCCTTGTACATGAGATGCAGATCCAGGTTGCCGCGCCGAATGTCCGTAATGAACACCATCGCCGGCTTGAGCGCGGCGATGTAGGTAAAATTCTGCTCCGGACCCACGCCCATGTAAACGCGGCCAGGCTTGGCGACGTCGAGCAGATCGGGAATCACGTACTGCAGCCACACCTCGTTCGACAGCAGATTATCGGAGCGGAACGTGCCCCCAGGTTCGGACAGATCGTTGATCAGACTCCAGAATTCCTGATCGGACAGGCGCTCGGGCAGCGTTGCCGCGGGCGTGGCAACCGCGGCCGGCATCGCAGCTGCGACCGGCGGAGCCGGCGCCGGAACCGCGGGCGCGCTGTGCGGCGCGGAGGCGTGATGCGCGCAGGAAATCGGGGTCGCCGCGACCAACAGCGCCAGTGAAAAGGCACACGCGACCTGTTTCAGCATCTTCAATGGAGTTGACCCCGCAGTGCGAATGCTAACAGAATCCCGGCATATGAAATTCACGCGTACGTTTCTCGCGGCCATCGCCACGCTTTCACTCGCCGCGACGGCGACGACCCGAGCGCGGCAGAGTGCGGCGCCCTCATCCGATCGCCTTACCGCCGAGGTCCTCAAGGGACTCGAGTTCCGAAGCATCGGTCCGGCGATTTCGACCGGGCGCGTGCAGGACATCGCCATCGATCCGAAATCGCCCAACAC
>JBKPSE010000669.1:0-6993 GCA_046765855.1 Acidobacteriota bacterium
GTACCCATCGAAGAGGCAGAGAAGTGGCTGTCGCCGAACCTGGCGTATGACGCCATCGAAGCCGGTATGAAGTGCTGACAGGCAGAACTGCAAGCGCAACGCCAGCTCAGCCTGTCGATTTCACGGGTCCTCGTTCGACTACTCTGTGCGGGCCGATACCGGTCCCGCGGACGAAGGAGTGGACACCGTGAAGTTCATGCTGATGATGCACACGCCGGCCAACGCGCCGGCCAACGCCGGGATTGCTTCGTGGAAGCCGCAAGAAGTACAGACGATGATTCAGTTCATGAAGAAGCTGAATGCCGACTTGAAGGCGGCGGGTGAACTGGTGGCGGCGGAAGGCCTCGATTATCCGCCCAGGCCGCGGATCGTGCGTGCTCAGGGGGACAACAAGCCGCTCGTGACCGACGGACCGTTTGCCGAGACCAAGGAACTGCTCGTCGGCTACTGGATCGTCGAAGTGCCGAACGAACAGCGCGCATTCGAGATCGCCGCGCGTGCGTCGTCTGCACCGGGACCGGGCGGCGCGCCGCTCAACATGCCGATCGAGGTCCGTCAGGTGATGCCGGAGCCGCCAGCGTAAACAGACGGCGCTCGAGGATTTCCAGCCGAGCGCTGCATGCCCATAGCGTTCGCCGGGCGTCCCCGCCGCTGCGCGTGCCGTGGATCGACGCGCGCGGCGAGAGGGGACGATCCGTCGTAGGATCCGCGTAGGAGGGATTCATGCCTGTCGCTCTCCTCGGGTGGCTGTTGGCCGGCGGACTCGCGCCGGCTGCGGAGCCGGTGCGCGGACTGAAGATCGTCGCCGAGGAAGGCTTCGGCGCAGGCACGACGCAGATCATCCGCTACGTCGCGGACGATCGCAGCCGCCTGGAGTTTCGCTATCCGCCTCAGATCCACACCGCGTCGATCACACGCTGCGATCGGCCGTCCTCTTTCGCCCTCAACTACATCGACAAGTCATTCATCCGCACCGGCCGGCCAGGCTACGTGTCGGCTGCATTCCGGATGGCGTGGAGCGGTAACCCGGTCCGCACCTCCGAGGGACCGGTGGAAGTCATCGAGACAAAGACGGTGCAGACCGGCGACCGCCGAGCGGCGTTCGGGTTCTCCGCGCGCCATGTCCTCACCACCGTGCGGCGGATTAACGCCGCGGGCGTCGCGGAGGGCGTCACCGAAACCGACGGCTGGTACATCGACCTGGAAACGCGGCCAACCTGCGAGCGAACGGACTCCGCCCATGAGGCGGTCCTGGTTGGTGGCGTGGCCAGCGCAGACGGGCGACTGCAGGTTCCACGGATTGAAATCAAGGACATCGGCGCGCGCGAGCGCGGCTTCGCGATCGAGACCACAACCCGGCACGGAACAAACGGACATTCATCCACCTACCACACCGTCGTCCGCGAACTGACGCGGGGTCCGCTCGATCCGGCGCTGTTCGAGATTCCGCCGGACTTTCATGACGCGCAGGGGATCACCGGCTGGCTCAACGCGCAGGCTGTCCTGGTCTGGGAATCGATGTCGGCGTTTCTCAAGAACCTGTGGCGCTAGCTACAGCCAGTTCGGGCAGCGCGGCGTGCAGCGGCAGCGGATGGTCTTGTCGCCGATGGTGCGGTAGTCGTAAGTCAGCTCTTCGCCGGCGTCGATGTTTCGCGCCGCGCGAATCCAGATCGTCTGGTCCACGACCTGGAAATAGCAGTTCGGCTTGCAGGCGTGATTGATGAAGCGGGCGATATTGCCGTTGACGGCGGCGTCGCGGCTCCACGTGCGGTTGACGCGGAACACCCAGATGCAGCCCTGCTCCAGGTATTGCATTTCGCGTGCGTCGCACTCCGGACCGTTCCGGATCAGCTCACCGGCGTAATCGATGATGCGCGTGTTCTTGGTGATCGGCTCGACGGCGAACACGCCGTGACCATGTACGGAAGAGCGGCGGCGGACGATCCGGGGCAGACGACGAGCGGACACGGGGAAAAATCGTAACCCATCCAACCATCGGGCGGATGCGGACGTCTACAAGAGCCATGAGCAGCATCATCCAGGATGCGCGTTTCGCGCTACGCATGATGGCGCGGGCGCCAGCGTTTACCGCAGCGGCATTGCTGATGATCGCCCTCGGCACCGGCGCCAATGCGGCGATGTTCAGCGTCATCGACGCGGTCATGCTGCACAACCCGTTCGTCGACCCGGACCGCATCGGCCTGTTGCACGTCGTCCGGGCTGACAACAAGAGGACGACCGCCCTTTCATTGAATCAATATCGCAGCCTGCTCGACTCCGCGCCGGCGTTCGACGCGATTGGCGCGATGGGCGTCGGCACGAGGCCGACGCTGTCGGGACTGGGCGAGTTGCGCAAGATGAACGTCGAGTGCGTCACGGCCGGAGCGTTCCGCGTGCTCGGGACGGCGCCGCAGATCGGCCGGACCTTCACCGCGCAGGAGGACCGCCCAGGCGGCCCGGCCGCCATCATTCTGAGTTACGACTTCTGGCAGCGCGAGTTCGGCGGCGGCGAAGAAGCCCTGGGCCGCACGCTGACGCTCAATGGTGTGCCGACAACGATCGTCGGCGTGATGCCTCGCCGCTTTCTCGGGCCGCTGTCCCGGAACAACAACGACGGTTGGCTCCCGCTTGGCCCCGCGCTCGATCCGCCGGGTACCGCCGGCTGCATGGCGCGCTCAGCCGTCAACGCATTCGTGCGCGTGCGCGCGGACCTCACACTCGACTCGGCGGCCGCGCAGGCGAACGTGACGGCAGGCATCGGCAACATCGCCGGAGCGGACGGCAAGCTCGGCGCCCGTCTGGGAATCGAGTCGCTGTCCGAACACGCCGTCTTCGACTACCGGACGCCGTTGTTCGTGCTGCTTGCCGCCGTTGGACTGGTTCTGATCATCGGCTGCGCCAACGTCGCCAATCTGCAACTCGAACGCGCGATCGGACGGCGGCACGAAGCGGCGATCCGAGTTGCGCTCGGCGCGACGCGCGGGCGGATGATCCGTCAAGCGCTCACCGAGAACGTCCTGCTCTACGCTGCCGGCGCCGCCGCGGGACTCTTGCTCGCGAGCTGGACACTGCGCCTTATCGTGGGGTTGCTGCCCGCTACAGTACCGCACGTTCGCGAAATCGCGCTCAATCTGCGGGTACTGATCTCTGCGTTCGCCGCTGCCCTTGCAACAGGTCTCGTCGTCGGCATCACGCCGGTGCTGCAGGCGGCGTCACGCGGACCCGAGCACGGGCTGCGATCGTCGACCCGCGCAAGCACCCACGGCGGGACGCGGGCACGCCGCGTCATGGTTGCGGGACAGATAGCGCTCTCTCTGGCGCTGCTGGTCGGCGCGATGCTCATGGTCCGAACGTTCATCACGCTGCGCCCCTCGAATCCTGGCTTCGATCCGCACGACAAACTCACCGCGATCGTGCGGCTGCAGGGGCCGTCGGCGCTCGGGACGCGTCCGAACCAATTCGTCGACGACGTGCTCGAACGGCTCGCCCGCGCGCCGGGCGTCAAGGGGGTGTCGGCGACGACTTACGTACCGATGAGCGGCAATGTTTCGTCGGTCGACGCCATCGCCGGAGATCTCCGGGCGTCGGTGTGGAGCGGCTTCGTCACGCCGAACTTCTTCGATGAAATGCGCATCCCGATCGTGCGCGGCCGCGGCTTCACACCGCGCGATGGCGCCGCCGCGGCGCCGGTCGCCGTGATCAATGAGAGCTTCGCGCGAAGGGCATGGCCGGACCGCGATCCGCTCGGCGCGACAGTGACGATGAAGGACTTCGCCGGACGCACGGAAGTGCGGGAGGTGATCGGGATTCTCCGCGATTTTCGCAGTTCCGGCAGTGACACGCGGATCCGTCCCGAGCTCTATATCCCTTTTGCGCAGAATCCCATCGGCTTCATCAACTTGATCGTTCGCACCGATCATCCGGAGGACCCGCGCCTGCGCGACACCTTGCGGCGCGCGGTCGCCGCCGTCGATCCCGGTCAAGTCGCGGACCGGATCGCGACCTACGATGAGGTGTTGACGGACCGCGTCGCGAGCTGGCGCCTCGGCGCCTGGCTGCTCGGCATGTTCGCGGCGCTCGGGGTGGCGCTGGCCGCCATCGGCCAAGGCGCGTCGATTGCGTGGTGGGTGACGCAGCGAACGCAGGAAATTGGCGTGCGCATGGCGCTCGGCGCGGATCCGCGCAGCGTGCGTCGACTCGTACTGGTGCAGGCGCTCAGCGTCGCAACCGCCGGCATCGTGATCGGCCTCGCGGCCGCCGCGATGGGCACGCGCTTTCTCGCGGGCTGGCTGTACGGCGTCAACCCAATCGACGGGAAAACGTTTGCGCTGTGCACTGCAGGAATGCTCGTGATTTCGGCGGCCGCCAGCTACCTTCCCGCGCGCCGCGCCACGCGCATCGATCCGCTTGCCGCCTTGCGCGCCGAGTGAACCGGTTGAACCCTTTGACCCAGGATGAGTTATCCTGACCGCTGCCCCAACCAAAGGGGCGTCGTCTCCGTCTGATATCCGGGCCATGTCCCTGTTCAAACCTGCTTATCTGGTGGCGCTACTCGCCGCGGCCGGCATCGCCGTCGCCAGCCTGTCGCTGCGCGCGCGCACACCGGCACAATCGCCGAACGCCGTCAATGCGACGTCGGTCGTGAAACGCGGTGATTTCGTGCGCAGCGTGCGGCTCGCGGGAACCGTCGAGGCGGTTCAGGCGACCTCGATCACCGCCCCCCGGCTGTCAGGCCAGAACAACAACTCGCTGGTCATCATGCGACTCATCAAGGCTGGGACGACGGTCAAGCCCGGCGATGCGCTGGTGGAGTTCGATCGCCAGGAGCAGCTGCGCAACGCGCTCGATCGCCGCGCCGAGTTGATCGACTTCGAGCAGCAGATCAAGAAGCGGCAGGCCGAGGAGGTCGCCGCGCGCGCCAGCGACGACAGTACGTTGAAACAGGCGGAGAGCTCGCTCGAAAAGGCGAAGCTCGAATTGATCAAGAACGACATGCTGCCCAAGATTCACGCAGAGAAGAACAAGCTCGCGTACGAAGAAGCGCAAGCGAAGCTGAAACAGCTGCAGGAGACCTATCAGCTCAAACGCCAGGCCGCCACCGCCGACATCAAGATCCTCGAGATCCGCCGCAACCGCGCCGAGACGAACATGAAGCAGGCGGAGTCGAACGCCGAGCGGATGCTGATCACCTCGCCGCTTCCCGGAGTAGCCGTGATCAAGACGACGTTCAAGAATGGCGGCAACATGGTCGAGTTCATGGAAGGGGATGAAGTGCGCCCCGGCCAGGCGGTCGTGGAAGTCGTCAACCCCGCGGTCATGCGCGTTCGCGCGCGCGTGAATCAGGCCGACATGAACGAGCTGCGCGTCGGTCAGAAGGTGCGGGTCGGTCTCGATGCGTATCCGGATCTGTCCTTCCCCGGCAGCGTCGATCAGATTTCTCCGATCGGGCAACAGTCGTCGCTGTCGCCGAAGGTGCGCAACTTCATCGTTCTCGTCCTCGTCGACGGCGCGCATCCCAATCTGATGCCGGATCTGACAGCCTCGCTCGACGTCGAGCTCGAGCGCCTGCCCTCCGCGCTGGTGATTCCGCGCGACGCCATCGTCTTCGAAGGGGAGCACGCGTTCGTACGCGCGCAGCGCGGCGGCCGCTTCGAGCGGCAGGACGTGACCGTCGGAGCGATGAACACGCACGAAGCGGTGATTACCGCCGGCCTGCAGGAAGGCGTCACGGTGGCGCGCAACGCCGCCGCGGCAAGATGAAGATGCTGCGCAGCAAAGGGGCGCTCGGCGGTCTCGCCGCGCTCCTCGTCATCGGCGGCGCCGGCATCGCCATGAACGCCCGCACCGGCAGCGTGCCGAACGTGACCACGGCGGAAGTCACCCGCGGCGATTTCATCGACTACATCCAGATCCGCGGCGACATTCGGCCCGCCAAATCCATCGTGTTGGCCGCGCCGCTGCAGGCCGGCGGCGAGCTGCAGATCGTGAAGCTGGTCAAGAACGGCGCCACCGTCAAGAAAGGCGACATCGTCGTCGAGTTCGATGCGACGCAACTGAAGCAGCGTCTGATGGAGCGCGAGTCCGAGCTCAAAACCGCGCTCGGCGAGATCGACCAGGTCCTGGCGCAGCAGCAGATCACCGCGGAGCAGCGGCAGACGGAGCTGACCAAAGCCAAGTACGACGTCGAACGGGCCAAGCTCGATCTTGGCAAGCGCGATCTGGTGTCGCGCATCGAATACGAGGGCGCCAAACTGTCGCTGGCCGACGCCGAACAGCGCCTGAAAGAAGTCGAAGCCAAGATTCTCTCGACGAAGGCGGCGGCCGAAGCGGAGCTGGTGGGCAAGCGGCGCCGCCGCGACAAGGCGCAGTTCGACGTCGAACGCACGCAGCAGGCGATCGAGGCCCTGAAACTTGCCGCGCCGGCAGACGGCACCGTCAACATCCTCGAGAATCCGAGATCGGGCGGACCGTTCGGCGGCGGCGGAGTCGAATTCCGCGAGGGAGATCGCGCGTGGGCCGGCGTCAGCATCCTGGAGCTGCCCGATTTATCGTCCATCCATCTCGAAGCGCGCCTGGACGAATCCGATCGCGGCCGGCTCAAGGTCGGGCAGTCCGCCATCGTCCGGATCGAAGCGGTGCCGGGCAAGGATTTCGCCGCGAAGGTCGATCTGATCTCGGTGCTGGCGCGCGTCGACTTCTCCTCGGGATGGCCGCCGGTGCGCAACTTCGATCTCGGACTCATTCTCGACGACCGCGACCCGCGCATCCGGCCGGGAATGACCGCCACCGCGCGCATCGCCGCCGACAAGCTGCCGTCCGTGACGCTGGTGCCGGCGGAGACCATCTTCCAGAAGGATGGCCGGCCGGTCGTCTACAAGCTCAATGGCTCGAAATTCGACGAGACTTCGATCGAGATCGTTCGTCGCGGCCGCGAACAGGCGGCGATCAGCGCCGGTGCTGTCTCTTATACACATCTCCGAGCCCACGAGACTT
>JBKPSE010000670.1:0-9370 GCA_046765855.1 Acidobacteriota bacterium
CCAGGGACGCGACGTGCTTGCGTGCGCCATGACCGGCAGCGGCAAGACGGTCGCCTTCCTGCTCCCGATCCTCAATGCGCTGATCCACAAGCCGCGCGGGACGACGCGGGCGCTGGTGCTGACGCCGACGCGCGAGCTCGCCGCCCAGATTCTCGGCGACGTCACCGACCTCGCTGTCCACACGCCGGTCACTGCGGCGGCGATCTTCGGCGGCGTCGGCATGGGGCCGCAGGAGCATGCCTTCCGCAGCGGGGTCGACATCATCGTCGGCACGCCCGGCCGCCTGCTCGATCACTTTCGCTCGCCCTACGCGAAGCTGTCCGGACTGGAGTACCTCGTCCTCGATGAGGCCGACCGCATGCTCGACATGGGGTTCCTGCCTGACATCCGCCGCGTGCTGCGGCACCTGCCGCGGCGCCGCCAGACGCTGTTCTTCAGCGCCACCATGCCGCCGCCGATCGTCGAGCTGACGCGCGAGATGCTGCACGATCCGGTGACGATCAATCTCGAGCGCCGCTCGACGCCCGCGACCGGAATCACTCAGGCCGTCTACCCGGCGCCGCAGGCGGTGAAACCGGGGCTGCTGCTGCAGCTGCTGCAGCGCGGCGAAGTGCGCGACGCCCTGGTGTTCACCAGGACGAAGCACCGCGCCGATCGCTTGTCGCGGTATCTGGCGGGCCACAGCATTTCGGTCGAACGCATCCACGGCAATCGTTCGCAGGCGCAGCGGACGCAGGCGCTCGAAGGATTCAAGAGCGGCCGCTATCGCGTGCTCGTCGCCACCGATATCGCCGCGCGCGGCATCGACGTCACGGCGTTGGGGCACGTCATCAACTTCGACGTGCCGGCGCAGCCCGAGGACTACATTCATCGCGTCGGCCGCACGGCACGGGCGGAGATGACGGGCTCGGCCTACACCCTGGTGTCGCCCGAAGAGGAGCCGGATCTCCGCGCGATCGAGAAAGCGATCAACCGGCGGCTGCCGCGCGTGACGATACCGGACTTCGATTACACGGCGCCGGCGGAGCGGCTCGAAGTGCCGCACGCGCAGCGGATCGCGCAGATTCGGGCGCGCAAGGCGGAAGAACGGGCGCGAGCGCGAGCCAACGCGGAACGGCGCGCTAGGGGATCAGGTCAGGCGGGACCCAGGCGGCCTTCGCGGCATCGCTGAACAAGCGCTCGCGCGAGTAATACTTCAGCGGCAGATTCTTGTCGGCGAGCTCCGGCCGCTGGCGAAGCAGGTCATCGAACGCGCATGGCGCGACCGCGGCGCGTGCTTCGGCGAGCAGCTGCATCCACATCACCGTGATCGTCTCGTGATACTTGTGCGAGGCTCCCGCCGCCGCCGCAAACCGCCGAATTCCATCCCTAATGCGAACGAGCGCGCCGTCGAATGTCGGCTCTTCCGCCAGGTAGACCCACGCCAGCCGCAGATGCTGCGCGTGCCCGAACGCCGACGGCGGCACGTCGCCGCGTTCGAAGGCGCGGGCGAACTCTTCGTCTGTCATCGGCGTGATTTTCTCTGTACACTGTCGACAATGGCGAATCCGGGTCCGTTGATCCTGCTCGTTGACGACAACGTCGACGCGCGCGAAATGTACGGCATGTTCCTCCAGCACGAGGGCTTCCGCTGGGCCGAAGCGGTGAACGGCCAGGACGCGATCACGCAGGCGCACGTCGAAAAGCCCGCGTTGATCCTGATGGACGCCAGCATGCCGCGCATGGACGGCTGGGAAGCGGTACGCCTGCTGAAAGAAGACGCCGCAACCAAAGACATCCCGCTGATCATGCTGACCGGGCACGCATTCGAGGAACACCGGCAGCGCGCCAGCGAGCTTGGCGCCGATGCGTTCCTCGCCAAGCCGGTGTTGCCGGATCACCTCGCCGCTGAAATCCGCCGCGTCCTCAACCGTTAGTCCTTCTCGCCCGAGTAAATCAGCGGCAGACCGTTCTTGGTGTTGCCGACGATGATCACTTTCGAGTTGGGACTCTTGACCAGCTCCATCGTCGCTTCGATCCCTTTCCACTCGAGCAGCTTCTCGCTGATCCCCTGACTGACGATGTCCTGAAAGTCCTTGATGCCGGCGGCTTCGACCCGCTTGCGCTCGGCCTCCTGTTTTTCACGCTGCAGCACGAACTCCATACGCTGCGCTTCCTGCTGCGCCTGCTGTTTCGCCTCGATCGCGTGCTTGAGCGTCTCGGGAAGCTGCAGGTCGCGAAGCAGCACGTTTTCGACGATCACGCCTCGCGGCGCCACCTGCCGCGCCACGTCGTCGAGGATCTGCCGGGCGATGGTTTCGCGCGCGTCGGAATAGAGCGCCGCGGCGGTGTTGCCGGCGGTAATCGCCCGGATTGCCGAGCGGAACGTCGGCTGCAGCAGCACCTCGGCGTAGGTCGGTCCGATCTGTTGATAGACCTCGGCGGCGCGGGTCGCGTCGAGGTGATACAGCAGGGAGGCTTCGAGTCCCATGATCAGACCCTCGCGGGACGGCACCGCGGCATGCTCCTTTACTTCCTGGGTCTTGATGTTGAGCTCGGTCACCTGCGCCGCGGGATTGACCAGGTGGATGCCTTCCGGCAGCGTACGGCCGGTGACACGGCCGAAGACGCTGACGACGCCGACATGCCCGGTGCGTACACACGAGGTCGAGGACAGCGCGACAATGGCGGCGAGCCCAAGCAGAAGCAGCATGCCGAGGCCGCGAATGAAGCCGCGTCCGCCGCGGCCCGATGTGTCAACGGTGAACGGCTCACGCATGTATCCTCCTGATGAGCTCGACGTGCGGCCGAGCTTGATTTAAGATGAGTTCACTCCCCACACTACACCACTGAAGAGCTGGAGCGTCGAGGAGTCCTGCGTACCTCTCGTTCCTGTCGAGGTACCCATGCGTCTTCATCGTCTCGCGCTGCTCGCCTGTCTTGCCGCCGCAAACCCCGCCCCCGCACAAGCCACCGAGTACTACCTCAGCGCGGCGGGCGCTGACTCCAACGCCGGAACATCGCCGCTCGCCCCGTGGCGGACACTGTCACGGGTGAATGCCATCGCGCTGCGCGCCGGCGACCGCGTCCTGCTGCAGGCGGGCGACACGTTCAGCGGCACTCTATCGCTGGACGCGGGGGACACCGGGACGGCGGCGGCGCCCATTGCCATCGCTTCCTACGGGAACGGCCGGGCCATTATCAGTTCGGGAGCGTCCGCCGGCATCTTTGCCTATAACACCGCCGGGGTTTCGATCGCCAACCTGAATCTGATCGGCAGCGGAGGCGCGGCCAGCGGCATCAGCTTCTACACCGACCTGGCCGGAGACGTGCGGCTGCCGTTCGTCCGCATCGACAGCGTAGACGTCAGCGCCTACGGACGCGACGGGATCGAGATCGGCGCCTGGAACGGCCAGAGCGGATACAGCGACGTGCGCGTCACGAACGCGGCGCTGCACGGCAACGCGCGCACCGGTCTCCTTACCTATGCGCAATTGCCGAACACCCACCGCCAGGTCTATGTCGGACACGTGCGCGCCTTCGACAACCCCGGCATCGCCGACTCCCCTGCGAATAGCGGCAGCGGCATCGTGCTCGGGTCGGTTGACGGGGGAACCATCGAGCGATCGGTGGCGCACGACAACGGCCGGCTGTGCGCCTCGATCGGCGGGCCGGTCGGCATCTGGACCTACGACTCGACGCGGGTCACGATTCAGTACAACGAATCGTTCGCCAACCGCACGGGCTCGAGCTGGGACGGCGGCGGATTCGATCTGGATCAGAACGTCACGAGCTCGGTCGTACAGTTCAATTATTCGCACGACAACGACGGCGCCGGGTTTCTGCTGGCGCACTCCGCGGCAACCAACGCGCATTACGGCAACGCCGTGCGCTTCAATATTTCCCAGAACGACGGCCGCGCGAATTCCTACGCGGCGATCGAAGTCTGGGGACGCGTCACCGGCGCGGAGATTTACAACAACACCATCGTCATTGCCGCGCCCGACTCCGGTACTCCCGCGGCCGTTCGCATCTCGAACGACGGCGCGACCGACCGCTACGTTTCCAGCGTGCACTTCCGCAATAACATCTTCTTCACTTTCGGTCTTCCGCTCGTTCAGGTCACCGCGGCGGCGCTTCCGGGCGCCGTCGATCTGCGCTTCGAGGGGAACGACTACTTCGCCAATGGCGCCATTCCGGCCATCGCGTGGGGCACGGCGAGCTTTGCGGGGTTGACGCAGTGGCGGACTACGGGACAGGAAATCGTGAACGGCATGCCGACCGGCCTGTCGGTGGATCCGCGGCTCACGGCGGCGGGCGCGGGCGCCTCGATCGGCGATGCCGATCGTCTGGCGTCGCTGGATGCCTATCGGTTGACGAACGGTTCGCCGATGGCCGACGCCGGTCTCGACCTCGCCGCGCGCTTCAACATCAATCCTGGCACGGTGGACTTTTTCGGCGGTCAGCTTGGCGCAGGAAACGGGTTCGACATTGGCGCGCACGAGTTGCCGCCATTCGCGGCGGGCGGGATCGACGAAGTCGTGCTCTTCGCCTCGAATGCGCGCGTCGCCGGCGGGTGGCGAATCGCGGCTGACCCGACCGCGGCCACGGGCGCGCGCGCGTACTATCCGAACGCCGGTGCCGCCAAGCTCGCCGATGCGCTCGCCGCGCCGGCCAATTACTTCGAAATGACGTTCAGCGCCGACGCAGGGAAGCCGTATCGACTGTGGCTGCGCGGCGTCGCCGAGGCAAACCTGTGGAGCAACGACTCGGTGTTCGTCCAGTTCTCCGATGCGATAGACGCGTCAGGGCAGCCGATTTTCCGCATCGGCACCAGCTCCGCGACCATTGTCAATCTCGAGGAGGACAGCGGCGCCGGCCTGTCGGGTTGGGGCTGGCAGGACAACGGGTGGGGCACGGGCGTCGCCGGCCCGCCAATTACCTTTGCCACATCCGGCATGCACACGATTCGCGTACAGACGCGCGAGGATGGCTTCTCGATCGACCAGATCGTGCTCTCGGCGCGCGCCTATGTTCCATCCGCTCCGGGTTCGCTGAAAAATGACGCGACCATCCTGCCGGACCCGGGCGCATCGGGGCTGGCTCCAGCCGAAATCGTCATTCACGCGTCGGCGCTCGGAGCGGCTGCGCTGCACGGCGACTGGGCGCTCGCCACGGATTCTTCCGCCGCGGACGGCGTGACGCTCTGGAACCCGGATCGCGGCGCCGCGAAGATCGTCGCGCCCGCGGCCGCTCCCGCGTCCTATGTGGACGTGCCGTTCAGCGCGCAGGCGGGCGTGCAATATCAGGTCTGGCTGCGCATGCGCGCGTCCGGCGACAGCTACTCGAACGACTCGATCTACATTCAGTTCAGCGGCGCGGTGGACGCCGCCGGGCAGCCAGTCGCGCGAATCGGGACGCCGCAAGGGGACGCCGTCGTGCTGCAGGACTACAACAAGGCGCCGATCTCCGGCTGGGGATGGAACGACCGCGGCTGGGCGACACTGGGGGCGCCGTATACCTTCGCGCAGGACGGCGCGCAGACGCTGCGCATTCAGCAGCGCGAGGACGGCATCCGCATCGATCAGATTGTGATCAGTCCGGTGAAGTACCTGTTCACCGCGCCGGGCGCGGCGATCAACGACGCGACGATCGTTCGTTAGGAGCCGTACTTGCGGATGACCAGCTCGACGATCACGAAGGCGGCGAGGAGCGACGCGATCAGCGCCGCCGCGAGCCACAGCATCATCTTCTTGTAGTACGGGTCCACTATTTCGCGGCCGGCAGCAGCGTGACGACGGTGACGCGGTCCGATGGAAAGTACTTCTTGAACGCGTCCTGGATCGACTGCGGCGTCAAGGCGTTGATGCGCTCGACGCGTTTGGCGATGATCGTCGGATCCTGTCCCCACATATTGACCGCCTGCAGCCGCCCGAGCCAGTAGTTGTTGGTGCGGAGCTGCGTTTCGTAGTTGCGGCGCGCCGTCTCTTTGGCGCGGTTCACCAGATCCAGGCTCGGACCTTCCTGCTTGAAGCGCTCCACCTCTTCGAGAACGCGAGCCGTCATCTTGGCAATGTTGTCCGGCGCCGCGCCAAAACTGATCTGGATGTGCCCGCCGCCGCGCTGCGGCAGGTTCTGCGACAGGTCGGCCGACACCGTGTAGGTCTGCCCGAGCTCCTCGCGCAGGATGTCGCGCAGGGCAATCTCGAGCACGTCGGTGGCGGCGAGGACGCGCTCCTGCTCCATCGGATCGGCGCCGGGCGGATCGGCGGCGAAGGCGATCACCGTCTCGCTCTTCGGCTCGCGCCCCTTCTCGACCGTGGCCTTCTGCGGCGCCGCGGGAAATGTGATGCCCACGTCCTTGAACGTCGAGGTCGCCGTCCCCGTGGACGGCAGTCCGCCGACATAGCGGGCGACGAGCGGCAGCGCCTCGTCGACCTTGAATGCCCCGACCATGAAGAACGTGAAATCAGCCGCGTTCGAGAATCGCTGTTTGTAGAACGCGACCATCTTGCTGCGGTCGAGCGCGTTGACGCGCTCGGGCGTCAGCGGCTTCGAGGTGTAGTGGCCGGACGAATTGATCTCTTCGACCCTGTCGTTGAAGACGGTGCCCGGGTCGTCGAGCCGATTCTGCACGAAGGCGTTGAGCTGCCGCTTCATCAGCTCGAACGCTTCCGGATCGTCGCCCGGCTGCGTGAAGCGAGCGTAGAGCAGCTGCAGCGCGGTCTCGAGCTGCGCCGGCGCGGCGGATCCGTTGAAGCCGTGCGTGGACAGCGACGCGAACGGCGAGGCGCCGGCCAGCTTGCCCGCGAGCAGCTTCTGCATGTCGAGCGCCTTCAGACCGGCCGCGCCCGAGAGGTTCACATAGGCCGTGGCCAGCGACGCCTCGATGAAGTCCGCCGGGGCCGCGAGCGACGTGCCGCCCTTGGCCTGCAGCGCGAACACGACTTGATCGTTCTTGAAGTCGGTCGGCTTCAGCCACGCTTCGACGCCGTTGGCAAGCTTCACGATGGTCAGGCCGACTTCGTCGATCTTGCGGGTCGACACGATCGCCGCCGGTTCCGGCTTGTGCTCGAGCAGCTCACGCGTTGCCGTCGTGTCGTTCCACGGCGTCACCGCCGTCGCTTCTGCGGCCGCAAGCGCCTTCTTCAAGTCCTCTTCGCTGGGGACTGGCACGTCAGCCTTCTGCGGCGACGTCGCCAGGACCACGCGGCTGTCATCGGCGAGGAGCGATTTTCCGAGCGCCGTCACTTCCGCCGCGGTAATGCCGGGGAGCAGCTGCTGCACCAGCTTGTATTCGTAGGCGATGCCCGGCGATGGTTCTCCCTCGAGAAAGTGGTTGAGATACTCCTGCGCGAACGAGCCGCTCTCGGTCTTGTCCCGCTCCGTGTAGGCGCGTTCGTAGAACGCCGCCATCCACTTTTTCGCGCGCTCCAGCTCGCCGGCGCCAAAGCCGAATTCGCGCGCGCGCTTGGCCTCGATACCCACCGCCGTCAGACCGTCGGCGATCTTGCCGCTTTGCACGTTGGCGCCGAGTGACACCGTCTCGACGTCCTTGCTCAGGTTCTCGCCGAACATGCCGGCGCCGAGGAACCTCGCGTCGGGCCGCCGCGCCAGCTCGTCGAAGCGATCGTTGAGCATCTGCTCGAAGAATCGCTGCACCAGCTCGCGCCGGTAATCAGCGACGGTGCCGGAGGGTGCGCGCGGGCGCTTGCGCACCAGCGATACCGACGACTGCGTGATCTCGTTGTCGGTGACGACGCTGACCAGCGTTTCCTTGTGCAGCGGCACGTCCACCTTGCGTTCCGGCGGCGCCGGCGTGCGCGCCTTGAGCGGGCCGAACGTGTTCTTGATCAGCGTCTCGAGCCGCTCGGCGTCCATGTCCCCGACCGCCACCACCGCCATCTTGTCGGGACGGTAGAACGTGTCGTAGAACGCCCGCAGCCGCGCCGGCGGAAACGAACGCAGAATCTCCGGTTTTCCGATCGGCAGCCGCTCCGCGTAGCGCGAGTGATAGAAGAGAACCGGAATCTGCTTGTCGCGGATGCGCGAGCCGGCGCCGAGTCCGCCGCGCCATTCCTCGATCACCACGCCGCGCTCCTTGTCGATCTCCTTCGCGTCGAGCGACAAGCCGGTGGCGAAATCGCCGAACGCGACGAATCCCTTCTCCACGATCTCCGGTTTGTCCGACGGCAGATCGAGCATGTAGACCGTCTCTTCGAATCCGGTATAGGCGTTGACGTGCGGTCCGAGCCGGGCGCCGGTCGATTCGAAGTACGAGACGAGCTCGCCGGGCTTGAAGTGCTCGCTGCCGTTGAAGGCCATGTGCTCGACGACGTGCGCGAGACCCTGCTGGTCATCCGCTTCATCGAGCGACCCGGTCTTCACCGCCAGACGCAGGAGGACGCGGTTCGCCGGCCGTCCGTTTTTGCGCACGTAGTACTTGAGGCCGTTGGGCAGCGTGCCGGTCCTGACCGCAGGGTCGAATGGAATCGTCTCCTGCAGCGCCTGCCGCGCTGCCAGCGGGACGAGAGCAACGGTGACGAATGCTGTGATGAATGCGGCTCGGGTGAAGAAACGCTGCATAGGGGGAACTCTATCGCAGTTGGCAGTTCGCAGTTGGCAGTTCGCAGTTGGCAGTGGGCAGTCGGCAGTCGGCCAACTGCCTGCGAACTGCGAACTGCCAGCACCAACTGCTAACTGCTAACTGCCAACTGCGAACTGCGAACTGCGAACTTCTAACGGTACCTCTCCAGCTCCACTCTCGCGCGCCACACCACGTCCGCCCGCTCGTTGGTGACGATCAATTCCGGCGCAGGCGCGGCGGCAAGACGTTCGCGCGGCAGGGTGATCTGCAGCCGGATGCCGACGAGCGCGCTGCCGGGACCGCCGAGCGCATATTGCGGCTCGCGCGCGATTGGCGCCGCCAGCGGCGGCGAATCGGGGCCGGTGCTGACATACAGATCGTAGGCCGGCGCCTTCTGGTAGGTGTTGAGCGGGTGCAGCTGCACCTGGACGACGAACGTTATCAGCCCCCGGTACGGCTTCATCGCGACGTCGAGATCCCGTTCGGTGAACCCGAACTCCCCTTGCTGCGCGTGCTCGCGCACTATCAGCACGGCGCGGCGGAATTCGGTGATGATTTCGGCGCTGACCACCGGATCGGACGCGCTGAGCTGATACCCCTTCGCGAACGACGCGAACAGCGCCTCGTCCTGCGTGCGCCCGAGACGCAGCGCTTCGCGCGCGTCGGGGAACTGGACGGCGCCGAGGCAGACCGCCGCGGCAGCAACGAACGGAATGGCGCGCATCGGCATCAGCACGACTTCGCTTAGGATGACTGGATGCCCGAACAAGCGCAACCGGTCACCGCCCGCGACCTTCCCTCTCC
>JBKPSE010000671.1:0-4411 GCA_046765855.1 Acidobacteriota bacterium
CCGATGACGCGATAGCCGCGGTCGCCGCGGCCGGGCTGCGCTGGCGGCACGAGCGGCGTCCAGACATCGGTCGGCGGTCCGGCAGCGACGCCCATGAACCGCGGCCCGGCGATGCCGACAATGGTGAACGTCTCGGTGAAGGTGCGCCCGGCCAGCGTCATGGTCGTGCCTACCGCAGCCGGATTCCCGCCGAACGCGCGCCGCCAGAGGTCTTCGCTGATCACCGCCGCTGGCGGGGCCGATGGCCGCATGTCCGCGTCGATCAACAATCGCCCGGCGGAAGGGACCACACCGAGCGCAGGAAAGTAATCCCCGCTGACGCGCGAGATCCGGACACGGTGCAGGTCGTCGCCAAAGCGGACCGTCGCCGTCGCGCTGTCGTCGACGGCCGCCAGCCGGGCGAACGCGGTCGTCCTCGTGCCGAACGCAACAAAGTCGGGGTACGAAGATTCGCCATAAGGACCGCTGCTGAAATCGCTCGTATACACCGCGATCAGCGGCCGTTGCGGATGAATGCCAGGCGGGGACTTGAAGAGAAGCGCGTCGACGAAACTGAAGACAGCCGCGTTGGCGCCCGTGCCAAGCGCCAGCGTCAGGAGCGCCATCATCGTCCAACCTGGCGTCCGGAGCAGCGTGCGGGCCGCGTACCTGATGTCGTGAAGAAGCTTCTCCATGGTCGGGCGCCTTCAGCGAGAGTCGTGCCAGCGCAATGATCAATTGCGCTCACGCTTCGAGCCCGGCCGACTGTCCGCATTCGACAATTTGTTGACGAAAACGGGCAATGCCGAAGGCGCGTCCCGCGCGCCAGACTGACCTGCTATAGTCGAACTCTGGATCTTCGATGGCCAAACCAACTTCAGTTAGCCGCCTGACGGCATCCGATTTCGCCGACGCGTTTCCCGCGTCGCGCAAGGTTTATGTCGATGGGCCCGCCGGGGTTCGTGTGCCGATGCGCGAAATCGCGCTGAGCAACGGTGAGACGCTGCGCGTATATGACTCGAGCGGTCCGCAGTCGCGCGACGTGCGCGAAGGGTTGCCGAAGCTGCGCGAAGCCTGGGTGGCGCCGCGCAGAGGAACGGGCAACGTCACGCAGCTGCACTACGCACGCAAAGGCGTCGTCACTCCGGAGATGGAGTTCATCGCCATTCGTGAAGGCTTCGATCCTGACTTCGTCCGCGCCGAAGTCGCGCGCGGCCGCGCGATCATCCCCGCCAACATCAACCACCGCGAGCTCGAGCCGATGATCATCGGCCGCCATTTCGCGGTGAAGATCAACGCCAACATCGGTAACTCCGCGGTGACGTCTTCAATCGAAGAAGAAGTCGAGAAGCTGCGCTGGGCGACTCTGTGGGGTGCGGACACGGTGATGGACCTCTCGACCGGGAAAGACATTCACCAGACCCGCGAGTGGATCCTGCGCAACGCCGCCGTCCCCATCGGCACCGTGCCCATTTACCAGGCGCTCGAAAAGGTCGGCGGGCGGCCTGAAGAGCTCACCTGGGAGATCTACCGCGACACGTTGATCGAACAGGCGGAGCAGGGCGTCGACTACTTCACGGTCCACGCCGGCGTGCTGCTGCGCTACATCCCGATGACCGCGCGACGCGTCACCGGGATCGTCTCGCGCGGCGGCTCGATCATGGCGAAATGGTGCCTCGCGCATCACCAGGAGAACTTCACCTATACGCACTTCCGCGAGATCTGCGAGATCATGCGCGCGTACGACGTCTCGTTCTCGCTCGGCGACGGTTTGCGCCCCGGCTCGATTGCCGACGCGAACGACGAGCCGCAGTTCGCCGAACTGCAGACGCAGGGTGAGCTGACCAGGATTGCGTGGGAATACGACGTCCAGGTGATGAACGAAGGTCCCGGCCACGTGCCGATGCACCTGATTCGCGAAAACATGGAGAAGCAGCTCGAATGGTGCGCGGAAGCGCCGTTCTACACGCTCGGGCCGCTCACCACCGACATCGCGCCGGGCTACGACCACATCACCTCCGCGATCGGCGCGGCGATGATCGGATGGTACGGTACGGCGATGCTGTGCTACGTCACGCCAAAGGAACACCTGGGGCTGCCGAATCGCGACGACGTCAAGGCGGGCGTGATTGCCTACAAGATCGCCGCGCACGCCGCCGATCTCGCGAAAGGGCATCCGCGGGCGCAGGCGTGGGACGACGCCCTCTCCAAAGCGCGCTTCGAGTTCCGCTGGCAGGACCAGTTCAATCTCGCCCTCGATCCAGTCACCGCGCGCGCCTATCACGATGAAACGCTGCCGGCCGACGGCGCCAAGGTCGCCCACTTCTGCTCGATGTGCGGTCCCAAGTTCTGCAGCATGGAGCTGACGCAGCAGATCAGGGAAGACGCGCGCAAGGGGATGGACGAGAAATCGATCGAGTTCCGCAAGCGCGGGGAAGTGTACGTACCAAAAGAATGATCATTCGCGCCGGTCTCGCGGCGGTCATTCTGATGCTGAGCGCATGGCGCGCGGAACCGCAGTCGCTCGCTGACGCGCAGAAACTGTTCTACAACGCTCACTACGAGCAAGCGGCCGCCCTCGCAGTCTCGCTGCGGGCCAACGGCGGCCACGATCCGGCCAACGATGAAGTACGGACGACGGCGCTGCTGTTCGAGCTGCGCGGCCTGCTGAAAGGTCAGGACGCGCACAACGGCACCGACAAGGACGCGGTGTTGAAGGCCTGCGCGCAGTGCCCGGTCATCCTCGCGGCCTTCGCCGACGATCTGCGACATGGGCAGCAGCTCGCCCGCGCCGCCTTGCAGGCGAATCCGAACGACACGACAGCCCTCTTTTATCTCGGCAAGCTCGATCTCAATTTCGTCTGGCTGCACCTCGGTCTGCTGGGCAAGAAGACCGGCTGGGACGAGTACTGGGAAGCACGCAAGTCGCTCGATGCGCTGCTGAAGCTCGATCCGAAACACGTGCGCGGCAAAGTCGCCCGCGGCTGGATCGACTACATCGTCAACACGCGCATGCCGTGGGGCACGCGCTGGATTCTCGGCGGCGGCAACAAAAAGAAGGGTCTGGCCGCCGTGCGCGAAGCCGCGGCGATGGAGACGGATCCGTTCAGCCATGCGGAAGCGGAGTTTGCGCTGTGGGACATGCTGCTGCGCGACAAGAACGTGCCCGCCGCAACGGAAGTGGCACGCCGGCTGGCACAGGCGTTTCCGGAAAACGCCGAAGTGGCCGCCTTCCTTGCCTCTCGCGCGAACAGATAATCCTCGGATCGCGTTCGTTCGAACGCTGCGAAGGGCGCGGTCTCTCGAAGTCCTCGTGCGCTCGCGAACTGTCTGAATCGTCGCCGAGGGTACGCGCCGGCGATTGAGCTAGTTCAGCGCGGGCGGTACTGGGACGATCTGGATGACGGTCTTGAACCGTTGCGGCTGCTGGCTGCGCTTGGGACTGAGGTAACCGGCCGATCCGCCCCACGTATAGTCCTTCACCGTCACGCTCGGCGGAAACGCCATCGTCTCTTCCTTGAACCTGCCGATGTCGAACTGGTGCACGGCGGGTTCTTCGTAGACGAGCTCCCCCTTCTGCTTCAGCACCGTTTTGTAGTAGCTGACGATCTCGACGAATCCCGCATTGGTGCCAAAGAGGTAATAGCGCTGCCCACGCCCGGCGTCGTAGGAGGCCAGGAACTCCGCGCCGGGATAGATGGCGACGCCTAGCGTAGCCTCGGTCGGAACGTCGTTGGGTCCGGGCGCCGGCTGCGGCGGCGGCGCGACCTGCTGCGGCGGCGGCGCGGCAGGCCTGGCGGGCGCATTCGGCGGCGCGACTTTCGGAAAGGGTTGTGGCGTCTGCGCCGTGGAGGCGTCCGCGAACGCGATCCATCCGGCGCAGAGGCAGACACCGACACGCAGGAGAGGCGTGCGCATGTCGATATTATAGGCCTCGATGTCCGACCTGTTGGCGTTTTGCGAGCGGCATTTCGCCTCGACGGTTGAGACGGTCGAGACGCTCGTCCGGCTGGAGTCGCCAAGCACCGACAAGGCCGCGGTGGATCGCTGCGGCGCGACGCTCGCGGTGGCGCTCGGAGACGTCGGGGCCGACGTGCAGCCGATTCGGCAGGCGGAACGCGGCGATCATCTTCTTGCCCGGATCAGCGGGGATGGCGACCCGGTGATGCTCCTCGGCCACTTCGACACGGTCTGGCCGCTCGGCACGCTCGAGCGGATGCCGGTCAGGCGCGACGGCGATCGGATGTACGGTCCGGGCAGCTTTGACATGAAGGCGGGGATCGCGATCGCGCTCACCGCAATTCGTGCGCTGCGAGAACTGCGGCGCCCCCATGCGCCCGTCCACATGTTGTGGACGTCGGACGAAGAGATTGGCAGCAGAACGTCGCGGCCGGCGATCGAGCGCGAAGCGCGCGCGTGCACGGCCGTGTTC
>JBKPSE010000672.1:0-5347 GCA_046765855.1 Acidobacteriota bacterium
GCAGAGACGATCGCCGTGGCCATCGTCACTCCTGCGGACGGACCGTCCTTGGGAATGGCGCCGGCCGGCACGTGGATGTGCAGGTCCTGCTTGCTCAACGATTCGGGTGTGATCCCGAGCACCGACGATTGCTGGCGGACGTGGCTCAATGCTGCGCGCGCCGATTCCTGCATGACGGCGCCAAGCTGTCCGGTCAGCGTCAGATGGCCGTTGCCGCCGGGCAGCAGGACCGCTTCGATGTAGAGGACGTCGCCTCCCACTTCCGTCCAGGCGAGTCCCGTCGCTACACCTGGACGCGACAAGCGGAACGACCCCTCGGAGCGAAAACGCGCGGGCCCGAGATACTCGGGAACGTCCTTGGCGATGACGCGGCCGACGTGCTCGGGATTAGCGGCCACGCGCGCCGCGACCTTGCGCGCCAGCGTGCCGATCTGCCGTTCGAGCGAGCGCACCCCCGCTTCCCGCGTGTACTCGGCAATCACCCGGTGCAGCGCCTCGTCGTCGATGGAGATCTGTTCGGGCTTCAACCCGTGCTCCTCGCGTTGGCGCGGCACCAGATACATCTTCGCGATGTGGATCTTCTCTTCCTCCGTGTAGCCGGTGAGCGAGATGATCTCCATGCGATCCAGCAGAGCGGGATGGATCGTTCCGAGCTGGTTGGCGGTCGCAATGAAGAGCACGTTCGACAGATCGAGCGGCACCTCGAGATAGTGGTCGCGGAAAGTGTGGTTCTGCGCCGGATCGAGCACCTCGAGCAGGGCCGCGGCCGGATCGCCCTGGATGCCGACCGACACCTTGTCGATTTCGTCGAGCATCAACACCGGGTTGATCGATCCTGCGCTTTTCAGCGCCTGCACGAGCCTCCCGGGCATCGATCCAATGTAGGTGCGGCGGTGGCCGCGGATCTCCGCCTCGTCGCGCACGCCGCCCAGCGAGATGCGAACGAACTTGCGATTCATCGACCTCGCGATCGATTGGCCGAGCGAAGTCTTGCCCACACCCGGAGGCCCGACGAAGCAGAGGATGGGCCCTTTCATGTCACCCTTCAGCTTCCGCACCGCCAGGTACTCGACGATCCGTTCCTTGACTTTGTCGAGATCGTAGTGATCCTCGTCGAGCACCTTGCGCGCTTCGATCGGATCGATCCGGTCCTCGGTTCGCTTTGCCCACGGCACCTCGAGCAGCCAATCGAGGTAGGTACGGATCATCTGGTATTCGGGCGCGGCGGGGGTCATGCGCTCCAGCCGATCGATCTCGCGGTTGGCAACAGCTGCGATGCTTTCGGGCAGGCCGGCATCGGCGACACGCTTTCGCAGTTCGGCGGCTTCGCCGTCCCCTTCTCCGAGCTCGGTCTGGATCGCCTTGAGTTGCTGCCGCAAGAGGTACTGCCGCTGCGCGTCGGTCATCTCCTTCTCGGCGCGCGATTCGATCTGCCCCTTCAGCTCGAGCACGTCGATCTCGCGGGCAAGCGCGGCGGACACGGCGTCGAGCTTGATCGCGATGCTGTTCTCTTCCAGCAGACGCTGCTTGTCTTCCGGCTTCATGTCGAGCAAGCTCGCAAGCAGGTAGGCGATGCGCAGCGGATCGTCGAGCGAGGTGACCAGGGTGCGGATGTCGGGCGACAAACCGGTTGCCAGCGACAACGCGCGATCGACGAGCTCCTGCAGCCGCCGCACGTGGGCATCGATCTCGAGCGACCGCTCCGACGGCTCGGGCAGCGCCTTGATCAAGGCGGACATGTAGCCCTTTTCGTTCTGCAGGAATTCCGCGCGCGCCCGCGCGACTCCTTCCACCAGCACGCGCATGCCGGCCTGGCCCTTGGCCATCTGCCGGATGATCGCGACGGTTCCAATCCGCTCCAGATCCTCGCCTGCGGGCGTGTCGCTGTCGTTCTTCTGCAGGAGCAGCAGCACCATGCGATCGCCGGACAGCGCCTTGTTCACCGCCTCGACGGAGAGCGGACGGCTCACCCCGAGCGGCGCGACGGTCAAGGGCAGCACGACAGCGCCGCGCAGCGGCACCACCGGCAGCTCGTTTGGCAGCGGAGGAGTTTCAGTCGTCTCAGCCATTCATCGCTTCTTCAATGCGGGCGCTGGACCATCGGCGACGATCCATGCGGCGCGCGCGGCCAGCCGCGCCACACGCGCGAGCTTGCCAAAATCGATCCGGGCCGTGTCGTCTTCCGGAGTGTGGTACTCGGGATGAAGCCCCGTGGTCAGAAACAGCGCCGGGATGCCGTGCGACACGAACGGCCAGTTGTCCGAGCGTTTCAGCAGATCCTGCGCGCCGTTGTCGTAGTCCTCCAGCAGCGCCAGGCCGACGCCGTCGTTCGCGTCACGCAGCTGCGCCGCCAGATCGGGACTGTAGCTGTAGCCGAGGACGTGCAGCGTGTTGACGCTGGTCGCCGGATCCACTTTCGGCAGACCGGCATACCGCCAGTTCGCGGGATCGGGAATCTCCTCGTGCCGCCCCACCATGTCCAGGTTGAGATTCGCGACGATCCTGCGGTCCGGCTGCGGCGACGCGACGAACGCCTCGGCGCCAAGCGATCCTTTTTCTTCGCCGTTCCATAACGCGAACAGGACCGAGCGGGCGGGCCGCTCCCCTTGAGACGCCGCTCGCGCGAACGCGGTTGCAGCCGCGAGGACGGCGGCGGTGCCCGACGCGTTGTCATCCGCCCCATTGAAGATGCGCCCCTGCGCGTCCGTCCCTTCGTGATCGAGATGCGCGCCGATGACGACGATCTCCCGTTTCATTGCCGGATCCCGTCCTTCGACGATGCCGAGCACGTTGCGAATCGTCAGCTGCGCTCCGATCAGGCCTGGCGCCAGCCGCGCCGTCAGCGGCGTGCCCTGATCAAGGGCGCGCCTGACCGGTTCGACGCTGTGCTCTGCCGCGATGGCGACCGCGACTCTCTGCGCCAGTTCAGCCGCGAGCTGATACCCCGCGCCGAACATGGCGTCACCGCTGGGCCAAAGGTACTTGTAGTCGACGAGTTGATCCGAAGCGAACACGATGCCGCGGGCGCCGCGCTCGACCGCGTTCCGGATCTTGCGAGGGATTGCCGCTTCTTCTCCGTACGGCCTCCGCGCGGCGCCGTCGAGGACGAGCACGATCGCGCCGCGGGCCGGCACCCCCGCATAATCGTCCTGTTTGTCATCGACGATCCCGTACTTCGCGAAAACCAGCGGCGCGGTGACCTCGCTGCTGCCGCTTTGCGGCAAGGGGTAGAAGTTGCGCCCAAGCTCGACGCTCGCAATGACACGGCCGTCCGTCCCCGTCACCCGCAGCGACGCGTCAGGTCCAACGCTTGGGCGGACGATCGTGAGCGGCTGATAGCACGAGCCGTCGGCGCCGGCCGGCGTCACCCCGTTCTGGCGCAGCGTTGCGCAGCTGAATTCTTCGGCGGCGCGATTTCCAGGTTCGCCGATGCCGCGTCCGCCGTAGGCGTCGCTTGCCAGCGTCTCGACATACGCATGGACGTCGTCCGCCGACAGACGCTCGAAGGCACGGACGGCGGCCTCGGGCAGCCGCGAGGCCGCCGGTCCCGCGGCAACGAAGGCGAGACACGCCAGCGTAAGCGGAGCCATGCCTCGGAACGCCATCTGCCAAGGATAACGCAGCCAAGCGGTATCATCAGCTGAGGGACTGAGGAAATGGCGACGGCGATGCCGGTGCGCGGTTGCCGATTTGACGGATTGTCGAGTGTGGAGTGCTGAATCGAGTTGTTATTAGCGGAATCGGCGTCGTGTCTCCATACGGGGTGGGCCGCGAGCGCTTCTGGACGTCAATCAGCCGCGGCTGCAGCGCCACGCGCGCCATCACCGATTTCGACAGCTCGCCGTTCCCGTGTCAGGTCGCGGCGCCCGTTCCCAGCGGACTGAGCATCGACGATGGACCGGTTATCGACACGCGGGCGGACGGAGGCGCGCAGGCTTCAGGTCGTCCGGACCCGCGCCGCTACTCGCGCGCGTCGCTGATCGCCGTGCTCGCGGCGACTGAAGCGTGGCTCGATGCCGGACTCCGTCTGAACGAGCCTGGAGCCGGCGTGCTGGTTGGCAGCGGCGCCGGCGGCATCGACGTCGCCGAGCGGCAGTACTACGAGTTCTTCAACGAGGGCTGGAAGCGCGTGACGCCGTATGCGATTCCGGTGTCGATCGTCGGGATGATCTCCAGCGAGATTTCGATCGCGCTCGAGCTGCATGGGATCAGCCACGTCGTCTCGACCGGGTGTACCAGCTCGACCGACGCGATTGCCTACGCGGCGTCGTTGATCCGCGCCGGCGAAGCGGACGTGATCCTGTCGGGCGGCGCGGACGCCTGCGTGACGCCGGGAATGATCTTCGGCTTCTCGAAGATGCGCGCCGTGGCGACCAGGTACAACGACAGGCCCTCGGAAGCCTCGCGGCCGTTCGATGCGGGGCGCGACGGGTTCGTACTCGGTGAAGGCGCGTGGATGGTGGTGGTCGAGCGCGAGGACCGCGCGCGCGCCCGCGGCGCGACCGTCTACGCCACGATCGACGGCTACGGTTCGACGTGCGACGCCTATCACAGAGTTCAGATGGATCCTGACGGCGAGCAGATCGTGCGCGCGATGTCCCTCGCGATTACGCGGTCGGGCCGCGCGCTGGAAGAGATCGGCTACGTCAACTACCACGGCACGTCCACGGTTCTGAACGACGCGGTGGAGTCGCGCTGCGTGCGGCGTCTGTTCGGCGCGCATGCCGACAAAGTGCCGGGCTCCTCCGTCAAGTCGATGATCGGCCACCCGCAAGGCGCCAGCGGCGCCGCCGGTATCGTCGCCTCGGCCCTGGCGCTGTCGCGCGGGTTCCTGCCGCCGACAATCAATCAGCGTGAAGCCGATCCGGGCTGCGACATGGATTTCATTCCCAACCGGGGACGCGCGGCCTCGCCTGCGGCGGCATTGTGCAACTGCCTGGGATTCGGCTCGAAGAACAGCGCCATTGTTCTGGGCGCGGCTCAGGGGTGAGTGCTCTTGTGAACTCCACAACTCCGCAACTCCGCAACTTCGCAACAGAACTCCGCAACTCCACAACTCCACAACTCCGCAACTTCCAACGAAGGGGCCAATTCCCAACTTCCAACTCCCGACGAACGGCCAATTTCCAACTGCCAACTCTCCGAGTCGACGGAGCCTGAGGGGACGGTGTTTGGGAATCAGTTGGCGTTGGGAGTTGTGGAATTGAGGGCGATAGCGAGTTCGATGTGCTCGTCTGCGGCGCCGGACCGGCGGGTGCGATTGCCGCGACGGTGCTCGCCCGCGGCGGCGCACGAGTGCTGCAGCTCGATCGGGCGACGTTTCCGCGCGACAAGCTGTGCGGAGACA
>JBKPSE010000673.1:0-5491 GCA_046765855.1 Acidobacteriota bacterium
CCCCAGTCCCCTGCCGCCCGCGGGCCCCGGGGGTCAGGTCTGCAAAACGCCCGCTCGGGGGTCAGGTCTGCAAAACGCCCCTTCGAGGGTCAGGTCTGCAAAACGCCCCTTCGAGGGTCAGGTCTGTAAATACGCTCGCCCCGGGGTCAGGTCTGGAAAACGGCCGTTCGGGGGTCAGGCACCTCAAGGGTCGTTTTGCAGACCTGACCCCCGTCCGTTACCCCGTTGTGACGCTCGCTCCCTTTTCCTTCACCTGATGCGCACAACTCCGGCAGCTATGCTCTCAAACCGCTCGAACACCGCAGGATCGTGTCCAGGAACGATTAGCCGCGGATCCGACGCCAGGGTACGGACGCGGTCCTGTGCCTTCAGGTTGCTCGCGGCATCGAGCGTTTGCGCGATCGGCGCATGCTTGTCGAGGTTCTCGTAAAGATAAACGTTATCCGACGTGAACACCGCGGTCCCAGCGGCGAGCTTCACGCTGCAGAACTGCGACTCGCGCGTGTGCTTGCCGCCGATGTAGCAGCGGATGCCGGGAATGACTTCCTGGTCGTCTCCCTCGACGAACCGCAACCGCCCCTGCGTGTTGATCTCGAGCAGCGCGAGCATGTCCTCGGCGTCGACGCCGCCGTGCGTATTGCGCGCGTGCCACGCTTCGCCGGTGTAGTAGCGATACTCCTCGCGCTGAATCCACACAGTGGCCTTCGGGAACAGATCCACGCCGTCGACGTGATCCCAGTGCGCGTGCGAAATGATGATGTCGGTGACCGCGTCGGCCTTCACGCCGAATGCGTCGAGTGCGGCCGCAGGAGTGCGGAACTCACGGGGCTTCCACTGATCGAGGAATTTCTGCCGGTAGAAGCCCGAGTCGATCAGCACGGTCCGGCCGTTCGCCCCCTTCAGCAACCAGACCATTACCGGGATATCGAGCTTGCGCTCGCGATCGGCACCGGCGACGAGACCGGAAACGGAAAACGCGGGTAGTATGCCGAAACGCACGGCAAACGCCTCGTATGTCACCGGGGCCGCCGGCGCCTGCATCGAGATCAATGCGAGCACGAGAATCGCAATCCGCAGCATGGCGGACATGGTAATCCGATCGCCGCGCGTCCTGTTGCCCGACGGCACTCTGCGTCCCGCGGAGATCGAAATCGCCGGCGCGCGCATTTCGTCCGTTCGCACCTACGACCCGGGTATCGGCGATCGGCTGTCGGCGTCCGCCGCATCGCGGCTGGTCGTCTTCCCCGGCCTCATCGACTGCCACGTCCACGTCAACGATCCGGGACGGCGCGGCTGGGAAGGTTTCTCCACAGCGAGCGCGGCTGCCGCAGCCGGCGGCGTTACCACCATCGTTGACATGCCGCTCAATAGCATTCCGCCGACGACGAACGTGGCGGCGCTCGAGGCGAAGCGCATCGCGGCACGTGCATCGGCGGTGAACGTCGAATTCTGGGGCGGAGTCGTTCCCGGCAATGCCGGCGAGCTCGATGCGCTCGCGGACGCGGGCGTTCGCGGCTTCAAGTGTTTTCTCTCGCCGTCAGGTGTGGATGAATTCCTGCACGTCGGAGAAGCCGATTTGCGGATCGCGCTGCCGATTCTTGCGCGCCGCAGACTGCCGCTGCTCGTGCACGCCGAATGGCCACCGGCGCTGCTGCCGCCGGCCGCCGATGCGGATCCCGCGGATTACGCGACGTGGCTTGATTCGCGCCCGCCCCAGGCGGAGATGGACGCTGTTGCGATGCTGATCCGGCTATGCCGCGAGTTCGACGCACGCATTCACGTCGTCCACGTTGGCGCCTCCGAGGTCTTGCCGTTGCTCGCACGGGCGCGCACGGACGGATTGGCGATTACGGCGGAGACGTGCCCTCATTACTTGTCGTTCAGCGCCGACGACATCGGCGCGGGCCAGACTCAATTCAAGTGCGCGCCGCCGATCCGCGATCGCGTGCATCGCGAAGCCCTGTGGCGTGCCCTCGACGATGGCGTGCTCGATCTGGTGGCGAGCGACCACTCTCCCTGTCCGCCGGAGCTGAAAGGGGACGGCGATTTTTTGCGCGCTTGGGGAGGGATCGCCTCGCTCGAACTGCTTCTCGCCGCGACGTGGACCGGCGCGGCCTCGCGCGGCCTCTCGGTCGAGCGTCTCGGCGAATGGTTGTGTGCGGCTCCCGCACGTCTGGCCGGCCTCACTGACCGCGGCGCGATCGCTCCCGGCTTGCGCGCCGACTTCACGATCTGGGATCCAGATGCGACCTTCACGGTCGACGCGCGCAGGCTGCGGCACCGACACAAGGTCACGCCCTATCACGGCCGCACGCTGCGCGGCCGCGTCAGCGAAACCTATGTCGGCGGCGAGGTCGTGTATCGTGAGCACGGACGATGAACGAATTCACCCATCTGATCGATCTCGCGTCGGCCCGGATCGGCGGTGAAGTGGTCGCTGCCAGCGACGATTTTTTCGCCGAGAAGGAAAACCTGATCAAAGCGGACGCTCCCGTGTTCATTCCGGGTAAATACACGGATCGCGGTAAGTGGATGGACGGATGGGAATCGCGTCGGCGTCGCACTCCCGGTCACGACTGGTGCATCATCAAACTCGGCCTGCCGGGTGTCATCCATTCTTTTGTCGTCGACACGGCGTTCTTTACGGGCAACTACCCGACGCATTGCTGGATTGACGGCTGCGGCCTGCCACGCGGCGCCGACGCTGCCGCGAGCGATATCGCATGGCATCCCATTCTCGCGCGCAGCGAGCTCGCCGGCGACACCAAGAATACGCTTCCCCTCACCGTCGATGCGCACGCGGAGCGGCGGTTCACCCACGTGCGGCTGAACATTTTTCCCGACGGCGGGGTCGCGCGTCTGCGCGTGCTGGGCGAAGTATTGCCCGACTGGACGAGCATCCTGTCGCGCCGTCAGGACATCGATCTCGTCAGCGCGGTGAACGGCGGTTACGTCGTCGACACGAGCGATCGGTTCTACGGCGACGCCCGGAACATGTTGATGCCGTACGAAGCGGTCAACATGGGCGATGGATGGGAAACGAAGCGTCGACGTGGACCCGGACACGACTGGACGCTGCTGCGTCTCGGACTCGAAGGTGTCGTGCGTCGGGTCGAGCTCGACACCGCATTCTTCAAAGGGAATTATCCGGACAGCGCCTCACTCGAGAGCGCGGTGCTCAAGGACGAAGGACGCGGCGTTTCCGCGGATGTCGCCAGCCGCGCGATCGCGCAGTGGACGACGGTGCTGCCCCAGACCAGGCTGCAGCCGGATCATCTGCACGCGTTCGAGACGGAGCTCGCGCCTGATGTCACCGCAACGCACGTTCGTCTCAACATCTTTCCGGACGGCGGCGTCAGCCGGCTGCGCGTCTTCGGGATGCCGACGGCCGCTGCACGCGAGGCGGCGGCGCTCCGGCAATTGAATGCGGTGGATGCGCCGGAGCTGCGCGCCCTGCTTGCGGATTTCTGCGCAGCGCCATCGTGGGTCGAGCGTGTTGGCGCGGCGAGGCCGTACGCTTCTGCCGACGCGTTGTTGAAAGCCGCCGAGGCGGCGAACCACGCGACCACAATCGATGACTGGCGCGAGGCGTTCCGCCATCATCCGCGCATCGGCGAGCGAAAGGCGGAGCGCGAGCAGTCGGCAACGGCGAACGATCTGTCATCGCGCGAACAGGCTGGCGTGCAGGGCGCGAGCGCGAGTGAGATGGCGGCGCTTGCCCAAGCGAACCATGCTTACGAGAACCGCTTCGGCCACGTGTTCATCGTCTGCGCTTCAGGCCGTACCTCGTCCGAGATGCTGGCCGACCTCCGCGAGCGCATGAACAACGATCCGGAAACGGAACTGCAGGTTGCCGCGCGCGAGCAGCAGAAGATCACACGGCTGCGTCTCGAAAGGCTTCTCAAATGAGCGTCTCGACGCACGTGCTGGACACGTCGCTCGGCCGTCCAGCGCCGCACGTCGCGGTGCGCGTCATGCGCCGGGACGCTGAGCAGTGGACGGAGATCTCGCGTCACGCTACCAACGTCGATGGACGAGTCGCCGCGCTGACGCAGCCCGGATCCTTGGTTGCGGCGGGGACCTATCGATTGCTGTTCGACGTCGGCGCGTATTTCGAGCAGCGCGGCATCGAATCGTTCTACCGCGAGATCGTTATCGAGTTCATCGTCCGTGATGCCGCCGAGCATTATCACGTCCCGTTGCTCGTCAGCCCGTTCGGCTATTCGACATATCGAGGTAGCTAGTGCCTGCCAACCTCACCGAGTGGTTGAATCTTTTGTTCCGCTGGGCTCACGTATTTGCCGCGATTCTGTGGGTTGGCTCGACCTATTACTTCACCTGGCTCGACGGGCAGATGCGCCGCCTCGAAGCGGCAGGCGACAAGGGCGGCGTGTGGATGGTGCACAGCGGCGGCTTCTACACCGTCGTCAAGCAGAAGACGCTCGGCGTCCCGCCGGAAGACGTGCACTGGTTCCGCTACGAAGCGCTCGCCACGTTTCTTACGGGATTCATCCTGCTGAATCTCGTCTACTACCATGGCGGCTTGCTCGTGGATCCAATCGATCCCAAACTCTCCAAGGTCGTTGCCTCGATCGCTGGCGTGGGTAGTCTGATTGCCGGCTTTGCTGTCTACGATCTGCTCGCGCGCACGGCGATCGCGAAGAACGATCAGGCGTTCGGCGCGCTGTCGTTCGTGCTGCTGCTCGCTGCCACGTACGCGCTCTTCCGGATAATGCCGGCGCGCGCGGCCTACATCCATGTTGGCGCAATGCTCGGCACGATCATGGTCGCCAACGTCTGGATGCGCATCCTGCCGCCACAGCGGCGGATGATCGCGGCGGCGGCGAAGGGAGAGCCGCTCGATCCGGCGCTCGGCGCCGGCGCCAAGCTTCGCTCGAAGCACAACACGTTCATGGCGGTGCCGACGACGTTCATCATGATCAGCAACCACTTCCCGACGGCCACCTACGGGAGCCACTACGCTGTCGCCGTCTTGGGCGTGCTGATCCTCGTCGGCTGGGGCGCCGCCGCTCTCCTGCGGCGCGCCTGACCACCCTGCAGGACCCGGGCACCCCGGACCCGGGGGTCAGGTCTGCAAAACTGCCTACCTGGGGTCAGGTCTGTAAAACTGCCTGACGGGGTCAGGTCTGCAAAACGCCCGGTTCGGTGCCAGGTCTGGCGATAGCCACGCTTCGGAGTCAGGTCTGGACAATTGCGAAGCGACAGCAGATCCGTCGTTCTGTTCCGCAGACCTGACTCTCGTTGCGCGATCCGCAGACCGGACCCCGGGTCCGGCAATTTTCAGACCTGACCCCGGTCCGGCCGATTTTCAGACCTGACCCCGGAGCCGGCCAATTTACAGACCTGACCCCGGATCCGGCCAATTTACAGACCTGACCCCAGGTCCGGCCGATTTGCAGACCTGACCCCCGGACGGGGCGATTTACAGACCTGACCCCGGGTGGGCGGGGCGGCTGCGGCGGCCATGGAT
>JBKPSE010000674.1:0-4895 GCA_046765855.1 Acidobacteriota bacterium
TCGGCAAGGGTTTCGCGCTGGATCGGATGGGAACGCTGCTGCGCGCGCGCGGCGCGCGGCACGCCCTGCTCTCCGCCGGCTTCAGCAGCGTGCTCGCCGTCGGCGGACGCGGGCGCGGCTGGCCGGTCGACGTACGTCCGCGACGGGCGAGTGGACGCGTCGGCCGCGTCTGGCTGAAGAACGCCGCGGTTGGCACCAGCGGCGCCGGCGAACAGTTCCTGGAAGCCGACGGGCGCCGCTACGGGCATGTGATCGATCCGCGCTCGGGGCAGCCCGCCGACGGCGTTCTCGGCGCCAGCGTCGTGACCCGCGACGCCGCCGCCGCCGACGCGCTGTCGACGGCGTTCTTCATCGGCGGTCCTGAACTGGCAAAGCGCTACTGCGCCGCGCACGACGACACGCTGGCGGTGCTGGTGCTCGACAAGCCCGGCGAACCGACGCACGTGTTCGGCCGCTGCAGCGGCGCAACATTGGAGATGCTGACATGAACCTGACACCCGAACAGATGGCAACCGGACGCCGCAACTTTCTTCGCGCCCTGGCCGGGGTGCCCGCGGTGGCGGCGCTCGGCGCGGCGTCGATGGTGAAAGGGCCGGTGAAGGGCGGACCTGTCCGCGTCGGCTTCATCGGCGTCGGCGGCCAGGGACGCGCGCTGCTGACGCGCGCCGATCACAGCTTCGTCGACGTCAAGGCGATGGCCGACATCCGCCCGGACTCGCTCGCCGCCGCCGACGAGATCCTGAAGAAGAAAGGGCAGCCGGCGGCGAAGCACTACGTCGAATTCAAGGACATGCTGGAGCACGAGGACATCGAGGCGATCATCACCGCCCCGCCGCTTTGGATGCACGCCGACATCGTCACCGCCTGCCTCAACGCCGGCAAGCACGTGCTGTGCGAGAAGATGATGGCGAAGACGCGCGACGGCTATCAGGCGATGATGGACGCGGCGAAGAAGAACGATCGCATCCTCGAGATCGGCTACCAGCGCAACTACAACCCGATTTATCAGTCTGCATACCAGGGCGTGATGAAGAGCGGCGCCCTCGGCGAGATCTATCACGTGCGCCTGTCCTGGGCGCGCAACGGCAACTGGCGGCGCAACCAGACGCCGCCGTCGAAGGACTACGACCCGTCCAAGTGGGGATACCCGACCTGGGATCATCTCGCCAACTGGCGTCTCTACTGGCGCTACTCCGAAGGGCTGTTCGCCGAGCTCGGCAGCCACCAGGTCAACGCCGCCAACTGGTTCCTCGGCAAAGTGCCGACGCGCGTGCAGGCGATGGGCGGCGTCTACCGATTCAAGGACGGACGCGAGGTGCCCGATCACGTGTTCGCCACGTTCGAGTATCCGGGCGGCATCACCGGCACGTTCTCATCCGTCGAATCGAACGCCTTCGACGAACGCTACGAGGCATTCTTCGGCACACGCGGCACGCTGATCATCCGCAACGAGAACGACGCGATGCTGTTCGATGAGGGGACGGCAGCGCGAGCGACGGGCGTCGAGGTCGCGCCAAAAGGCGCGGGCGCGGCGCTCGAAACTTCCGAGACCAAACCGCAGCAGGCGGGCGGAAACGCCACTCAGCGTGCGCAGCAGACCGCGACAGGCGCGCAGGCAGTGTCGCCGAGCACCTACGAAATCAACGCGTTCGCTTCCGCGATCCGCTGCGACACGCCGCTCAACTGCGGTCCGGAAAAGGCGTCACATTCGGCGAGCTGGACGATCGCCGCCAACGAGGCGTTGAAAAACGGTCAAATCGTGCCGATCGCGTGAGCGCACCGTCGTACCCGCGCGTCGCGTCGCTCAAGACAGCCGAAGCGTTCCGGCAGTACCTGCGCGCGTGCGGCGCGGCGATGGGGTTCGACGACGCGCTCGACGCGCCATCGGCGTCTCCGCTCGCGCAGCCGTTCGAGCGCGACGGCGTCCGCGCCGGCAATCGCTTCTGCGTCCTGCCGATGGAAGGCTGGGACGGCACCAGCGACGGCCGCCCGAGCGAGCTGACGACGCGGCGGTGGGAGCGGTTCGGCATCAGCGGCGCCAAGTTGATCTGGGGCGGCGAGGCGGTTGCGGTGCAGCACGAGGGCCGGGCCAACCCTCATCAGCTCGTGCTCACGACGGCGACGCAATCGTCGATCGCGGCGCTGCGGGAGGCGCTGGTGCGCGCGCATCGCACCCGCTTCGGCGCCACCGCCGACGAGGACCTGGCGGTCGGCCTGCAGCTGACGCACTCCGGCCGATACGCCCGCCCATCGCAGCACTCGACGCCGGAGCCGCACGTCGCCTACGCGCACCCGCAACTCGATCGACGCTTCCCCGGCGGCGTGCGCCTCCTGACCGATGACGAGCTCGATCGCCTGGTCGAGACTTTCATCGCCGCGGCGCGCCTGGCCCGCGGTGCGGGCTTCACGTTCGTCGACATCAAACATTGTCATGGCTACCTCGGACACGAACTGCTCAGTGCGCGGTCGCGTCCAGGCCGCTACGGCGGATCGCTCGAGAACCGCACGCGCTTCCTGCGCTCGATCGTCGGCGGCATTCGCGCCACCAGTCCCGATCTCGCCATCGTCGTGCGGCTGTCTGTCTTCGACATGGGACCGTTCAGGAAGGGCGACGCCGGGGTCGGCGTTGCGGAAGAGGGCGGACCGATGTCGGCGTTCGGCGCGCTCGACAGCGCCGGCGAAGACATGGACGCGGCGCTCGCCGACGCGCGCGCGCTGCTCGTGGAGCTGGAACGCCTCGGCGTGCGCTGGGTCTGCGTGACCGCAGGCAGCCCGTACTACAATCCGCACATGCAGCGGCCGGCGCTGTTTCCGCCGAGCGACGGCTATCTGCCTCCCGAGGATCCGCTGATCGGCGTCGCGCGCCAGATCGATGCGACGGCACGGCTGAAGCGGGCGTTCCCGAACATCGCAATCGTCGGCTCCGCCTACAGCTATTTGCAGGAGTGGCTGCCGCACGTCGCGCAGTACAACGTGCGGCACGGGCTCACCGACTTCGTTGGCCTGGGACGGATGGTCCTGTCGTATCCGGAGCTGCCGGCCGACGTGCTCGCCGGCCGGCCGCTGCAGCGCAAGCAGGTGTGCCGCACGTTCAGCGACTGCACGACCGGCCCGCGGCTCGGCCTGGTGTCAGGGTGCTATCCGCTCGATGCGTTCTACTTGAAGCACCCTGACGCCGAGCGGCTCAAGGCGCTGAAGTCGCAGCCGTGAGATCGCGAAGCATCGCGATCTTCTGCATCACCTTGGTGGTGTAGCCTGCGGCTTCCGCCGGCGTGGCGCCCGCCGCCTCGAACGCACGGCGCACCTGCTCGCCGGTCAGTTGTGACGCCAGGCCGGCGAACCACTTCGCATGCTCGAGTGGCACACGCTCTATGTAGGGATCGTAGCCGTCGTAGGCGAGGTAGAGCATGCCTTTGTCGACCTTGTCGATGAAGCGCTCTTCGCGGAAGTGCGCCAGCGTCCACTTCGAGTGATCGGTGACACGACCGCCGCCCATCCGGCCGAACGTGGCGCCGAGATCGGACACGATGAACCAGCGTTCGGCGCGGCCGTCGGGCCCGCTCGCGCGCAACACCTTGTTGTTGCGCGCTCCGTCGATGTCCCAGTTGTTGATCATCGTCATCACGATGTGCAGGCCGGACATCTCTCTGCTGCCGACGAAGGGGTTCTGCTTGAACGTCCATTCCTCGTCGGTGCGCGGCGTCGCCGGATCGCGCCAGCGGAAGCGGGCGTCGCGGAAACGGCCGTCGCGCGCGATATGCGCGCCGGCGCGCTCGAGTCCGGTCGCACCGGCGATGGTGCCGTCGCGGACGAAGTATTGCGCTTCGACGAAGTAGCCGAGCGCCCACACGAGGCGGTTGGCGGCGATCTCCGCGTGCGCTTCTTCCCCGAACTTCACGTCCCAGACCTGCCCGCGCGTGTCTTTGACGACGACCTTGGGATTCTTGCCGGACAATTCCTCTTCGATGAACTGGAAGGGCGGCTGCGGCGCGCGCGCCGGGCTGCCGGCGCCCCAGAACAAATCGCGCGCGGCGATCGGTCCGGGATGTCGCCAGAGCACGGGAGTTGCGGCGGCGTCCGCGGGGGATGCGGCGCGCAACGGTGTGGAGCGCGCGGATGTACAGCCGCCGGCCAGACTGGCCGCGACGAGCACGAAAACGATGCACGGCCGAGGACTGAACCTCATCCCTTAGGAGAGGTGCAATGGCGATGCCCCATTTCAATTTGGAAATCGGGGAATGTGGAAATGTGGGCGAATGGGGCGTGCTTCGAGGGGTCGCGACGCCGCAGCGAACTGCGTCGGGAGGAGTGACGGTAGCGCAATCGCGCCACGCGGCGCCGCGACCTTTCCGTGCTCACGGAGCCGCCCGTCGGGCGACCCCGTGACGAACTCTCAGGGGGCGGATTCTACCACTGCCCGAACCTGCCCGGGAGTCAAAATCAAGCTGGGCCGGACAGGTCAGAACTGGAAGCGCAGGCTGAACTGCGACTGCCGTGGAATCCGCGAGCTGGTGATGGTGCCGTAGCCACTCTGGTCAACACGGACGTTGGGGTTGTTCAGGTTCAGCGTGTTGAACACGTTGAACACGTCCGCGCGCAGCTCGACGTCCTTCTCCTTGGCGAAGCGGAAGCGCTTGCGCAACGAGACATCGACCTGGCGCCAGTGGGGCCCCTCGATCATGCCGACCTTGGCGTTGCCGCGACGATCGACCGGCGCCGCGGTGAACGCCTCGGTGTTGAACCACCGATTCTCGCTGCGATCGTCGATGCTGATATTCCCGCCGACGTAGTCTGCGCGGCGCACGCCAATCAACGTGTCCGACATCGGCGTCAGATACTGCCCGGACTGCCAGCGGATCTTGCCGCTGATTTCCCATCCGCCGAACACCTGACCG
>JBKPSE010000675.1:0-3163 GCA_046765855.1 Acidobacteriota bacterium
ATCGCGGGGCGCCTTGCCTTCCGCGACGAATTCACCATCTCGGTCAAGACGGCCGAGGGATGGCAGCGCTCCTGGCCGCTGCGAAGCGTCAAGGTTGCGATCGACGATCCGATTGATGCGCATCTCGACCGGATCCGCCGCTACACCGACGACCAGATGCACGACGTGCTCGCCTACCTGCAGACGCTGAGCCGTGGAAAGACCGACACGAAAGCCGCGAAGGTGGAGGCGCAGCCGGCCGGCAACAGTGCCGCGCCGAGCGCCGGACCGCCGCCGCCCGGACCGCCTGCGCTCGATCCCGCAGTGCTGTTGCATCCGCCGGCGGACAGCTGGCCGACCTACCACGGCGACTACAGCGGCCGGCATCACAGCCCGCTGAAACAGATCACGCCAGAGAACGTGCATCAGCTCGCGCTTGCCTGGACATTTCCCTCGGGCCAGCCGGGCGGAATCAAGTCCACGCCAATTCTCGTCAACGGAGTCCTCTACTTCACCGCACCCGACCACATGTGGGCCGTCGACGCGCGTTCCGGGCGGCAGATCTGGCACTACACCTATCCGGCCAACACCGGATTCCACATCGGCCATCGCGGCGCGGCGATCCATGGCAACACCGTGTTTCTCACCACGCCCGACTCACATCTGGTGGCGCTCGACGCGCGCGACGGCAAGGTGAAATGGAACGTGGAAATCGCGCCGGCGAAGAAAGGCTACTGGTCATCGAACGCGCCGCTCGTCGTGCGCAACCACGTCATCGTGGGTGTCTCGGGAGACTTCGACAATCTGCCCGGCCTGCTCACCTCTTTCGATCCGGCCACGGGAGACAAGCAGTGGGTGTTCTACAGCACGCCGCCGCCGGGCACACCCGGCTCGCAGAGCGGCGGCGCGACCGGCGGCCAGATGTGGATGACCGGCACGTACGACCCGCAACTCAATCTCGTCTTCGTCGGCACGGGCAATCCGACGCCGGTGTTGAACGGCCAGGCGCGCCCCGGCGACAATCCATGGACCTGCAGCATTGTCGCGATCAACCCCGACACCGGAACGCTGGCGTGGGGCTTCCAGCCGGTACCGCACGACACGCATGACTGGGATGCCGCCGAAGTCCCCGTGCTCGTCGACGCGACGTTCAACGGCACGCCGCGCAAGCTGCTGCTGCAGGCGTCGAGGAACGGCTACTACTTCGTGCTCGATCGCACGAACGGCAAGAGCCTGCTGACCAAGCCCTTCGCGGCGGTGAACTGGGCCACGGGCATCGATGCTGACGGGCGGCCGATCCCGGATCCGGCAAAAGAGCCCGCGCGGGACGGCCGGCTGGTCGCGCCGAACGAGGGAGGCGGCACCAATTACCGGTCGCCGAGTTTCGATCCGGGCAACGGACTGCTCATCGTCAGCGCCCAGGATGGCTACGGCATTTATTTCTACAAGAAGGAGCACGGCGCCTACGGCTGGGCGGGCGCGGATTACGGTGTCAGCGGTACGGGCGCGATCCGCGCGATCGATTACCAGACCGGCGCGATACGGTGGAATCACGATATCGGCGGCGGCGGCGCCGCCGGCGTGCTGACTACGGCGACCGGTGTGACCTTCAGCGGCGATACCCGCGGCAACGCGCTCGCGCTGCGCAGCAGCGACGGCACAACCTTGTGGCACGCGGCGATTGGCGGGGTCGGCAACTCACCCATCACTTACGAACTCGACGGCCGCCAGTATCTGCTCGTTGGCGGCGGCAGTGCGCTCTTCGCCTTCACGCTGCCGCTGGATCGCTGACGTTTAACGCATCACGTTGCCCGGTCCGCTACCGGAGTTGACAAAGCCGGCAGACTGTCCTACTGTCATAGGACAGTTCGATGCGCTTCCAATTGAGTTACAAGACGGGCAAGCCGGTCTACCTGCAGCTCGTGGACCAGGTGAAGTCGGCGGCCGCATCGGGCGCCGTGCAGCCGGGCGAGCCGCTGCCCTCGATTCGTCCGCTCGCCGAGGAGCTGCGCGTCAACCGCAACACCATCGCCAAGGCGTACGCGGAGCTCGAAAGCCAGGGCGTCATCGAAACGCTGCCGGGCAAGGGCTGCTTCATCCGTGCGAACGGCTCCCCTTACAAGAAGGAAGTGCGCCTCAAGCTGCTGTCGCAGGCCGTTGACGGCGCAGTCGTGCAGGCGCATCACCTGCAAGTTGCAAAAGCCGACTTTCTGCGTCTGACCGAGGATCGGTTCGACGCCTTCCAGGCGCAGCGCGATCGCGCCGCAAGGGGATGACCATGACGGGCGACACTCCAGCGATCGAAATCGGCGATCTCGTCCGGCGCTTCGGCCGCACCGAGGCGGTCGACGGGCTGAGCCTGCGCGTGGAGCCGGGGCGCTGCTACGGCTTCTTCGGCCGCAACGGCGCGGGAAAGACGACCACGATCAAGTGCCTGCTCAATCTGCTGCGGCCGACGCGCGGCACCGTCCGCGTCTTCGGTCTCGACCCGCGCCGCGACGAAGTCGCCGTGAAATCGCGGCTCGCCTACGTGCCCGACAACGTCGCGTTCTATCCGTGGATGACGGTGCGCGACGCCCTCGACTACTTCGCCTCGTTCCGCCGCAAATGGAACGAGGACACCGAGCGGGCGCTGCTCTCGCAGTTTCGCCTCGATCTGACTCAGAAGACCAGCAATCTCTCCAAGGGGCAGCGCACGCAGCTGGCGCTGATCGCTGCCGTGTGCCCCGAGCCCGAGCTGCTGGTTCTTGACGAGCCGACGTCGGGCCTCGACCCGATCGTGCGGCGCGAGTTCATCCAGACCGTCATCGGCGCGTATCAGGATGCCGACCCCGGCAGGCGCACGGTTTTCGTGTCGACGCACCTGATCTCCGAGTTCGAGGGCTTGATCGACGAGTTCACGATCATCGAACGGGGCAAGGCCGTCCTCACGCTCGGCGCGGATGCGGCGCGGGAGCGGTTCCAGAAGATCTATGCGCGGTTCAGCACTCCACCGTCTCCGCCCGATCTCGCCGGCGCCCAGGTGCTCCGTCAGCGCGGCCGCGAGCTCGAGCTGCTGGTCAACGGCAACTCCGCGGAAGTCATAGCGCGCCTGCAATCGCGAGGACCCGAAGCGCTGACCACCGAGTCGCTGACGCTCGAAGAGATTTTCGTCACCACCCTTCAACCTGGCGCGGTGCTCGCG
>JBKPSE010000676.1:0-2652 GCA_046765855.1 Acidobacteriota bacterium
AGAGCTGCTTCACCTTCTTGCAGCAGCGCGCCCGCTCGGTCGCCAGCGGGATCGTGTTGGTGATGATGACCTGATCGATCGGCGCCGCTTCGAGGCGTTCGATCGCGGTTCCCGACAGGACGCCATGCACCGCGCACGCGAACACCCGCTCGGCGCCGTTGGCCTTGAGCGCGGCGGCCGCCTTCACGATCGTGCCTGCCGTGTCGATGATGTCGTCCTGCAGGATGCAGGTCCTGCCGGCGACGTCGCCGATGACGTTCATCACTTCTGCCGTGCCGTCTTCCGAACGGCGTTTGTCGATGATCGCCAGTTCGGCGTTCAACCGCTTCGCGTAGGCGCGGGCGCGCTCGGCGCCGCCGGCATCGGGCGAGACGATCGTCAGGTCAGCCTGCTCGTAGGCGCGCAGGTGATCGATGATCACCGGCGCCGCGAAGAGGTGATCCACCGGAATGTCAAAGAACCCCTGAATCTGCGCCTTGTGCAGATCCATCGTCAGCACGCGATTGGCGCCGGCGGCGGTGATGAGATTGGCCATCAACTTCGCCGAAATCGGCACTCGCGGTTTGTCCTTCCGGTCCTGCCGGGCGTAGCCGTAATACGGGATCACGGCGGTGATGCGGGACGCCGACGAGCGGCGGAACGCATCGATCATCACGCACATCTCGACGAGATGGCGGTCGACGTCGGCGCAGGTCGGCTGCACCACGAACACGTCGGTGCCGCGGATGTTCTCATCGATCTGAAACGAGACTTCCGTGTCGGGAAACCGCTGCAGCCGCGCGTGTCCGACCGGGACGCCGAGGAACTCGGCAATCTCCTCGGTCAAGGCGCGATGCGCGCTTCCCGAAAAGATCTTCAGCTGCCCGCTCGCCATCGTCGCCGGTAGCGCTCCCGTTGTGATCACGCTGACACCCTTGCTTACATGGTTGGGGCGGGAGGATTCGAACCTCCGAATACGGGATCCAAAGTCCCGCGCCTTACCGCTTGGCCACGCCCCAGCAGGGCCCGAGAGGCCATCCGCAAAAGGTTAAGTGTAATGGATCTCAGGACTTTCTGGCAACCGGCCGGCTCCGGCGCTCGTGCTCGGCTCTGGTCAGCGTGCGCGTGAGGACCACTTTGGCGCCCTGTCTGGACAGCGGCTTGATGGCTTTTTGCGCGGCGGCACGGCTGCGAAACAGGCCGAAAACAGCCGAGCCGCTGCCCGACATCGCGGCGGCGGTGGCTCCGGCTTCGCGAAGCGCGGTCTTCAATGCGCCAATCTCCTGATGGCGGCGCATGACCGGCGGCTCGAGGTCATTGATCATCTGTGCGGCGCGGCTCGGCCAGGGGACGGGCAGCTGCTGGAACTCGCGATTCTCCCGAAGGCCGGCCTCGCGATCCTGGTCGTACCAGGAGTAGGCCTCCGCGGTCGAGACGCCGAACGGCGGACGGACGATGACGACGAAGTGCGGCGGCAGATCCACCAGCGGATAAATCTCCTCGCCGCGGCCAAGGCCAAGCGCAGTGCCGCCCGAGAGGAAGAACGGAACGTCGGCGCCGATGGTCGCACCGACTTCGCGCAGCAGCGTGATCGGCGCCCCGCCCCACAAGCGCGCAAGCGCGGTGAGCGCGGCGGCCGCATCTGCGCTGCCGCCGCCCAGTCCCGCCTCGACGGGAATCTTCTTGTCGATCTGGATCACCGCGTCGCGGATGTCACCGGCGCGGCCGAGGGCGCGCCACAACGCGGCCGCCGCCTTCCACACCAGATTGCTCGCGTCGAGCGGCACGCCCGGCGATTTGCACTTCAGAGTGAACGGTCCGGCCTGCTCGCTGCACACGAGGGTGTCGTGCAGCTCGATGGCCTGAAACACGGTGCGCAGCTCGTGATAGCCGTCCGCGCGGACGCCGAGGACGCGGAGATCGAGATTGACCTTGGCGTGCGCACGAACGGTGAGTTTCGCGCGCTTGATCATGAGACTGGTTTGCTTGACTTGAAGTTTTGCACGTTGCGCCTTGGGAGTTATTGGGAGTTGTGGAGTTGTGAAGTTGTGGAGTTCTCACGATCCACCCAACGGTCCCGCACGGCGCAGCTCCTCCAGCGTCAGCGGGACAGGATGCTGCGGCAGGTCGGGCGTGATGTCGAACACGCGCGGCTCCAGCGTCGTGTTGATGTCCACATCCGACAGGCGCAACGTGATATCCGCGTTGGTCCTGCCCTCGGACATCGCGCGCACGCGGATGGTGGCGGGCCGGCCTGACGCGTAGTCGGAGTAGACGATTGTGACGGTGCCGCGTGCGGCGGCGGCGACCTCCCAACGCTCGCCTCTCCGGCGCAGGAATGTGGTCGCTTCCGATGAGGAGGCGGCGACCCACCCGTTGGAAAAGGCGCGGCCTTCGCTCGGCGGGACGCCGAAACCGCAGCCGGCGATGGCGGTGCGCAGCGCGTCGGGTCCGAGCGGCACGCCGGCGAGCGCCTCGACGATCTGATCGGGAGGCGCGTCCCGCAGCACGCGGTCCTCGCGCGTCAGCACGAGTGTGCCTTTGCCGCCGTCAGTAACGAGCACGAAGACAGGTTTTCCGAATGGCGGGACGCCTTCGAGCCGGGCGCGGTCGGGCGCGGCAAAGCCGGCGTCGACGCGGCCGCGCAGCCTGGTGCGACCGGCCTTTCCCGAC
>JBKPSE010000677.1:0-3387 GCA_046765855.1 Acidobacteriota bacterium
GTGCGGACCTTGTCGCCCGCAGTGTCATACACGTAGGTGAACGGCGTCGTCAGCGCCACCCACAGCCGTCCCTCACGATCGACCCCGGCGGTGCGTATCGCCGGCGCGACGATGGGAATGATGTCCCCCTGGTCGGTCCGCCGCGACGGCCAGCTCGTGGGCATCGTCCGCAGATAGTCGTCGAGCTCCGGTCCTTCGATATGGCGCTCGAACAGCAGTGTGCCCGCTGCGTCGTACTTCTGGAAGATCGGAACGCCGGCGCTGAACACGAAATAAAATCCGCCCTTCGGATTGACGAGCGGCAACCCCGCATTGAAGGCGAGGTGGATGTTCGGATCGGTCTGGCCGGTGGCGCGCAGCGCTCCGATCGAACGGGTCGGCCGGCCGTCGAATGCGAGCTCGGTGATCAACGCGCCGGTCTCGGGTTGATTGATCAGGATCGTCTTGCCGGTGTACTGGATCGACCCGATGCCATTCAGCACGAAGGTGTCGATCGTCAGACGCGGCACTTGCCGTCCGGCAAGCGAGAAGCCGCCGATGCGTCCGCCGCTCGCGGTGAACGTCTGGATCCGCGCGTCGCCGAACGGCGCATCGGCGATGACGAAGCTGCCGTCGCCCGGGTCGATGTCGAACGCGCCCGGATCGAGCACGCGCCCCGCTTCAGCGCCGACCTCGACGATCTTCTTTACGGCGTCGCCGGTGACCGTGTAGACGCCGTGCGCGCGGCGATCGAAGACGAAGTAGTCGCCTCGATCGGTCTGCTGGAAGCCGATTGGCCGCTGGAACGATCCGGCGATGTGTGCAGGCAGTCCGCCGGTGGACCGCAGCGTCTCCACTCGGGAGCGCGCACTCTGCGCCGTCGCCGTCATGATGAGCGCGATGACGGCGAGGATTCGCATATCCAGTTGCGCGCGAGTGCGGCGCCGGCCTCAGTACCTCGCCAGGTCCTGGACCGCCTTGAGCACGTCGGCTGACTGGGGAAGGATCACTTCCTCAAGGTCCGGGTAGTAGGCCACCGGCGTATCGAGGGCGGCAACGCGGCGGACCGGCGCATCGAGATGCTCGAACAGCTCGTCGGCAATGCGCGCGGCCAGTTCGGCGCCAAACCCGCAGGTGAGCTGATCCTCGTGCGCGATGATCACGCGATTGGTCGAGCGGACTGCCGCGGCAATCGTGTTCCAGTCGAACGGCATGATCGTGCGCAGATCGACGACCATTACGCTGATGCCGTCCTTCTCCGCCTGCTGCGCCGCGAGCAGCGAGCGCTGCACCAGCGCGCCCCAGGTCAGCACCACGATGTCGGTGCCCTCACGGCGCACCGCGGCTTTGCCGAAGGGAACCATGTACTCGGAGCCCGGATACTCACCCTTGTTGTAGGTCTGCCGGTAGAGATGCTTGTGCTCGAGGAACATCACCGGATCGTCGCAGCGGATCGCCGTGCGCAGCAGCCCCGCCGCATCCTGCGCGTTCGACGGAAAGGCGATGCGGATGCCGGGGCAGTGCGCAAAGATGCTCTCGCCGGACTGCGAGTGATACGGCGCGCCGCCGCGCAGGTAGCCACCGATCGCGGTACGGATCACCATCGGGCAGGCGAACGCGTTGTTCGAGCGGTAGCGCAGCATCGACATCTCGTCGCGAAGCTGCATCATTGCCGGCCAGATGTAGTCGAAGAACTGGATCTCGACGACCGGCTTGATCCCGCGCGTTGCCATCCCGACCGCGCGGCCGATGATGTTCGCTTCGGCGAGCGGCGAGTTGAACACGCGGGTGCTGCCGAAGGCGCGCTGCAATCCGTGCGTCACCTTGAACACGCCGCCCTTGCCTGGAACGCTCTCGAGCGAAGTCTCGCGGCTGCAGTCGGCCACGTCTTCGCCGAACACGACGATGCGCGGATCGCGCGCCATTTCATCCTTGAGCGTGCGGTTGATCGCCGCGACCATCGTGTCGGGCTTGCCTTCCGGCTGCGGCTCCGTGCTGAACGCCGCCGAGGTCGGATCGACGCTCGGCGAGTAGACGAACAGCGTCGCCGTCTCGCGCGCGGGCTTCTCGGACTTCACCGCGGCGTCGGCGGCGGCGGCGACCTCTGCTTCTACCTCCTTGACGATGGTCTTGAGCTCCGCTTCGGTGGCGATGCCTTCCGCGGCGATGAAGCTCGCGATGCGCGTGATCGGATCGCGCTTGGCTTCGGCGGCGCGCTCGTCCGCGGTTTTGTACAGCCTTTCGTCATCGGAGAGCGAGTGCGAGTAAGGGCGGATCACTTTCGCGTGCACGAGCGCGGGCCCCGATCGCTCGCGCGCGTACTGGACAGCGGCGGTCATCGCCTTGTAGGAGCCGAGAAAGTCGGTTCCGTCAATGCTCTGAACGAACAGTCCGGGGAACGACGCGACCAGCTTCGACAGGTCGCCGCCCGCGGTCTGCACTTCCACCGGCACCGAAATCGCGTAGCCGTTGTCCTCGATGAGATAGACGACGGGTACCTTGAGCGTGCACGCGGAGTTCAGCGACTCCCAGAATTCACCCTCGCTCGATGTGCCCTCGCCGATCGAGACGTAGACGACTTCGTCGGATTTGAACCGCGACTCGCGCCCTTCGATTGCGGTGATCCGCTCGAACAGGCGTCCGGCTTCGGCGGTGCCGACGGCGTGGAGGCACTGGGTGCCCGTCGGACTCGACTGCGAGATGATATTGAGCTTCTTGTGGCCCCAGTGCGACGGCATCTGGCGGCCGCCGGAATTCGGATCGTCTTTGGCGCCGACCGCGCTCATCAACATCTCGAGCGGCGTCATGCCGAGTGTGAGGCACAGCGCGCGATCGCGGTAGTACGGATGAAACCAGTCGTAGCCGGGGCGAAGCGCCATGCCCGCCGCGGTCAGCACCGCTTCGTGTCCGGCGCCGCTGATCTGGAAGAAGATCAGGCTCTGGTTTTTCAGCTGGATTTCCTTGTCATCCAGCTTCCGCGACAGCACCATCGTCCGGTAGGCGCGGAGCAGATCCGTCGCCGACAGCCCGTCGTACGTACGGGTCGGGGCGTCCTTTGTCGCGGTGGCTTTCATCGAGCACATTATATAATCCCCCGGTGCCGCCCTCCGTCAGCCTGCACCGCTGGGACGAACTCGCGCTCGAGAAAGTCACCGAGATGATTTCGCGCAAGATCGTCACCGGCGAGCGCGAAATGCTGGCCCAGATTTACCTGAAGAAAGGCGCGCTCGTGCCGATGCACAATCACGAGAGCGAGCAGATGACGTACGTGCTCCAGGGGGCCCTCAAGTTCCTCATCAACGGCGAGGAAATCACCGTCCGGGAAGGTGAGGTTCTGCACATTCCTTCCTGGGTCGACCACCAGGCGGAAGCGCTCGACGACACGTTCGAGCTCGATCTGTTTTCGCC
>JBKPSE010000678.1:0-4185 GCA_046765855.1 Acidobacteriota bacterium
CATCCTGCGCATCCCTGTCTTTGTTATCACCGCACGAACGTCCGTCCGCGGTACCGCATTGCGCCGCCGACCATCACAACCACGAACAGAATTGCGGCAGCGATCAAGCCGCCGGCGCTCACAATCAGCGGATTTCCGCTGACGTATCTCGGAGATGTGAACGTGTCCCCTGTCGCGTTCAGCACGCTGTGCATCACAGCGACCGCGATCACGCTCGCACGTGAGTCCACGTACAACCAGGTAAACGGAAACGCCATCAGCAGAACCGTGATGCCGAATACAGGCAGCACTCTAATCAGGGATTGTTCCGGATAGTTCAAGCCGATCAGCAGGATTGGAACGTGCCACAGAGCCCAGATGAGACCAACGATCACGGTCGCCTTGATCTCTCCCAACGGCAACAAACGCGGAAGGAGATAACCTCGCCACCCGTACTCCTCGCCGAGCGTCAGCGGCAGACCGAGCGCACCTCCGACACCGATCACGGTCGGAACGGCCAGTCCGAGTGGACGTGACGCCGTAAACCGGCCAAGACCAGCCGCGTGATCCACGAAGATGACGCCAGCGATGAACAACGCCGGAGCACCCACCGCGACAACGTAGTACCTCCACGGCCGAACGAAGCCCAGGGTCGCTTTGAGGCTGTCGCGGCTCACGACGAGCCGCATGATCGTCGCCGCCAGGAGCGGCCCGAACATGCCGAGTGGCACGCGGATGCTGCCGCCCTCGACCACATTCGGGAGCGGCCGGTTGAGTGTGATCTGGCCGAGGTGCGGCCACACGATGGGTGCCCACCACGCCCAACTCAAGCCATAAGCCAATGCGCTGAAGGCCGCCACGTCACGCCACGACACGCGGGCCGCCCTTCCGCACGGAACCGTAGCGACAGGAACGCGGTCGATCACGACGACTTCTCCTTCATCGGGCGAGCCTACTGCCTCTTAAGCTGACAGTCGCATTGGGACGCGGCGTCTCCTACGGGTGTAGTATTCAGGCGTGCCAACAAGGGCCGAGGCGGCCCCTCGCCTGACGGCGCGGCCATTGGCCATCATGCAAGTGCTATGGTCGCGCGACGAGGCATCGGTAACCGACGTCCGATGCGCGATGACGGGACGGCGCCTCGCGACAGACGGCCGTTCGTCAATCTGCCTGAGGAAACACGCGACGTCCGTTGGACTCCACGAAGACACGAAGGCTCGTGACGTCCGGCGCGAATAGCGCGTTATTCCGCTCTCAGTGCCTGCATCGGATCCACGGCCATCGCCCGGCGCGCCGGCACGAGGCACGCAAGCAGGCAGACGATGTACATCACGGCCAGGTAGGCGAAGATTCCCGCGGCCAGACGCGGCCCGCGCTCGAGTGCTCCGTCAAATGCCAGGGGCGGCACAATGGCCAGCGCCCAGCCCGCGACAATACCGATGGACATGCGGATCAGCGGTCCGCGGAGGATCGAGCCGGCCACGCGCGTACGCGTGGAGCCGAGCGCCACGCGGATGCCGATCTCCCGCGTGCGTCGTGAAACCGTGAACGACATGACCGCGTAGATGCCGCTGAGGGCGAGCACGAGCGCCGACGCGCTCACGACGCTCATCAACCGCACGAAGAAGGCGTCCTCACTCACCGCGACGGCATTGATGTCGGCGAGCGTGCGAACGGCGGAGACGCGCAGCAGCGGCTCCGTCCGCGCCGCGGCATGGATCGCGTTGATCGCCGCCGAGATGTCGCCCGTCACCCTCGCCGCGACGTAGATGGGGCCCGCCGGCGGCGGATGAAGCGGCACATAGAAGCCGGCGACGAACGGGCTGGGTCCCCTGTCCATCCCCATGTCGCGCACGACGCCGACGATTTCGATCCACGGCGGATTCGAGCCTGCCGGCGGACGCTCGCCGCCGGCGTTTCCCCTGTACTCGTAGAGGATCTGCAAGTGCCGTCCGATCGGGTTCCGGCCGCCGAGCACGTGATCGACGAACGACTGGTTGACCACCGCGACGCGCGGCACGCCGGCGTAGTCGGCGGCGGTGAACAGTCGCCCGGCGAGCGGCGCGGCGCCGACCGTCGCAAAGAAGTCCTCCGCAACCGCCGCCCAACTCACGCGATACCCGTCGACGTTTCGTTCCATCGGCCCGCCGCCGCCGGCGTCGAGACCGATCACGGAGTGGCCCTGTCCCATCAGCGGCAACGTGTCGGCCATCGTCACGGCGGCGACACCGGGTGTGTCCGCGAGCGCGTCGCGCACGCGGCGCACGGCGGCGGCATAGCGTACGCGCGGGAGATCCGTGTCCCCGCCGAGCCGGGCGGTCAGCATCTGGCCGAGAGGCACGCCGATGTCAACCTTTTCGGTTCTCGCCCTTGCGACACCGGCGTAGAACGTGACGGCGGGAAACAGCACCGTCAGGGCGATCTGGGCGACGATCAGCGCGGTCCACATGCCGCCGAACCGCAGTCCGCCGCCGCCCGCGCCGCTCGCGCGCAGTCGCGACGCGATTCCTCGCGTCACCTTGAGCGCTGGCAGCACGCCCGTGATGAGCGCCGCGAACAGCGCCAGGCCGCCGCCGTAGGCAATCGAAAGTGGCGGCAGCCGCGGTGTCAGCCAGAACGGCAGCGGCCGCCCGTCGGAGCCGAACCTGTACGCCAGCATGCCCCACTCGATGCCCTTCCGCGCCAGCAGGAGACCCAGGATCGCGGCGGGCACGCTCAGCACGAGCGCCTCGGCGAAGAACTGACGGATCAATCGTCCGCGGCTGGCGCCGAGCGCCGTCCGCACGAGCATCTCCGACTCGCGCGTCGCCGCCCGCGCGAACATCAGCAGCGCGACGTTGCCGCTGATGAGAAAGATGAGGACGCCAACGGCAAGGTTCACGGACGCGAACGCCACCCGCTCGGCCGGTTTCATCGTCAGCGTGGAGCTGAGGAACGGGTGAACCGCTGCGCGCAACTGCGCGTGGGTCGCCGGCCACTCGGCGGCGGCGGCCGCACTGAACACCTCGAACTCCGCGGCGGCTCGCTGCAGCGACACGCCGCGCTTCATCCGTGCCCACACGCGCAGCGTCATCCCCGTCCGGGGCGTGGCCGTCACGTCCAGCCGGAGCGGTACCCAGACTTCGTGCACGCTCGGGAACGCAAAGCCGTCGGGCATGATGCCGACGACGGCAGTTGGAGTGTCGGCCAGCGTCACGGACCGCTGCAGGATCGCCGGATCGCCACCGAATCTCGAGCGCCACAGGCGTTCGCCAATGACCATCACCGGTGGCGCCGCGAGATCGGCGTCGGCGTCACTGAGCACACGGCCGGCGATCGGTGCGACGCGCGTCATGCCGAACGTCGACGGCGTCACTTCCGCCACGTAGACGGGCTCGATTCGGCCGTCGCCCACCGTCAGGTTGCGGTTGAACCCGCGGCCGGCGCTGAAGTCGGTCAGCGACGTTGTCGCGCCGCGCCATCGCAGCAAGTCGGCGGTCAGCCGGCTTTCGTCCTGATTCGTCGCCTCGTCGTGCAGACCGACGCTGACGATGCGATCGCCTTCGGGCAGCGGCAGCGTCGGCCACAGAATCAGCGAGATGAGCGCGAACACCGATGCGCCGATGAAGATCGCAAAGGCAAGCGATGCCGTGCCGATGACCGTCAGCACCGGGTAGCGGACGAGCATGCGCACACCCAGCCGCAGGTCGAGCAGCGAAAGCCGCATCCGCGGATGGTAATTCAGATCGTTATCGTCTGGCGGCGCGGATCCGGGTCACCGTCATGGCCGCGCGCCTCCAGGCGGTCGCGCTGATCGTGCCGACGCGGTCCGCCTCCTACGGGTGTAGTATTCAGGCATGCCACCCAAGGCCGCGGCGCCGCCTCGCCTGACGGCGCGGCAATTGGCCATCATGCAAGTGCTATGGTCGCGCGACGAGGCATCGGTAACCGACGTCCAACGCGCGATGACGGGACGGCGCCTCGCGCTGACCACGGTGGCGACGATGCTCGTGCGACTGGAACAGCGCGGACCTGTCTCTTATACACATCTGACGCTGCCGACGATAAAATGCCCTGGGCGCGGACATCGTGCTGCGCGTGCGCGACACTGGAATCGGCATCTCCGCCGAGACGCTACCGCGCGTCGATCTCTTCGTGCAGGAACGGCAAGCGCTGGATCGATCCGTTGGTGGGCTCGGCCTTGGGTCTGACCGGTATGCGACTCGT
>JBKPSE010000679.1:0-7374 GCA_046765855.1 Acidobacteriota bacterium
GTCGCCGGCGGTTCCGGTGCCGGGGTGCATTCCGTGCAGACCTCGGCGATGCACCCCCAACGAAGAAAAGGCGCCGTTCACACTCGGCGCCTTGCGATAACTGTTTTATTCCAGCTACTTAAATTGGTGGGCGCTAGTGGATTCGAACCACTGACCCCCGCCGTGTGAAGGCGATGCTCTACCGCTGAGCCAAGCGCCCAATTCGCAACGTGCAGTCCACGATTATATACCGGCCCCTCGCCGTGACGGCGCGTCCGGGCACTCGAAGGTGAACGACGCGGCGACTATGTGCCGGACGTTTTGAGATGCGTGATCAGGCTCTGAAGCGCCTTCGCATACGCGGCGTCGATGTCGGCGAACATCTTGCCGTAGTCCGCTTCGCTGACCTTCGCCTTCTTGAAATCACCGTCGAACGTCGTGCTGGTGCCGGCGCGTTCGACGCTGTCCGGCGCGTTCGATCCTGAAGGCTTGGCGAACAGGCCGTCGGCGTAGGTGTCCATGACGAACAACTTGCTGGCCGCGACCGAGGCGGACACCAGCTCCGCGTAGACAGCCTGGTAGTCCTTCTTGGCCAGCATGTCGGTCAACAGTGTCGGCGCCGTGTACTTGCCCGACACGACGAGCAGCTGCGTCCCGGGGAAATAGAGCGCGGCGAGGAAGTTGCCCGGAGTCTGCGCGTCCGGCACGGCAATCGCCTCGAGTTTTTTCTGCTCGAGAAGTTGCGTGAGTTGTTTCGCGAGCTCGGGGGACTTCCCCTCCTGCGCGCGAAGCGGGGCGGCGACGGTGAGAACGAGGAACGCGACAAGGGCGAGACGGGAAACCATGGAACCCCTCCTGACAAGCCCAGAGCCGAAAACAAGCCTGACGGTCCCGCTAGCTTAACCGATAAACAGCGCGTCCTCGTCATCGACGCCGCCGGGGCGGCCGCGCAGGTCCTTGAAGCCCCTGAGCGCGCCCAATCCGGCCTTCAGCGCCGCGATGATCGCCATCCCTTCGCGCGCCGGCGTGATGATCGCCTGCTGCACGACCGCCGATGTCTCGTCGACGCGGCGGGTCAAGTCGGTGACGAGGCGATCGATCTTCTCCGCCTGCGCGGTGGCGAGCGTGGCTGTTTTGGTGGCCTCCTCCGCCAGGGTATTGGCCCGCGCGATCAGCGGCCGCACGTCCTTCTGCAGCGTGCCGACGATGTCGCGGACCTGCAGCGCGACGCGGGCCAGCACCACGATCGCGCCGATCTGCATCACCGCCATCACCGCGGTCGCGACCGCGATGACGCCGAGAAATGCCTGGCTCCAGTCGCTCACACACCCTCCCCTGAGGGGTTCGGCGTCTGCCCGCCGCGCGCCTGTTCGTAGGCTTCGCGGCCGCGCTCGAATGCGGTGCTCAGATTCTCGCGCTGGCGGTTCAACAGCTCGCGCCCCTGGCGCGCCGCTTCACCGGCGCGATCGCGTCCTTCGCGGGCGCGATCCGCGAGCATCCGCCGCGTCTCTTCTCCCGATGCCGGCGCCATGAGCAGCGCCACCGCGGCGCCGGTCAAGGCGCCAAGGACGAAGGCAACGACGACGGTCCCTGCTCCACTGTCTTCGCGAGCCATTGGCGGCGCTCCTTAGAAAATGCTGACGCGAACGTTCAGGTACTTTTTCGGATCCTTGCGAATGTCCGCGATCAGCCCTTTGAGCTCGCTCGCGGCGGAGTTCATATTGTCATACATCGCTTTGTTGTGCAGCAGCTGGCCGGCCGTGCCCTCGCCCGAATTGAGGCTCCTCGTCAGTTCGTCGAGACGGTTCACGGCGCTGTTCAACCGATCGTACAGCTCCTTTTCGGTCAGCAGCTTGCCGGCGGTGTTGTCGTTCCGGTTCAACCGGCCGCTGATCTGCTCGAAGTTGCTCGAGGTCGCGGTGAGCGATTTCGCCAGCCTGTCGTCCTTGAGCAGCTGGCCCAAACTGCCTTCCCCGGCGTTGATCTTGCGCGTCATTTCGCGAAGGTTGGCGAGCGACGCATTCAGCTCGTCGTAGGCTTTCGGATCGTTGGTCAGCTTTCCCAGCGTGCCCCGGCCTCGACTGATCGAGGCGGTGACGGCGTTCGCGGAGGCGACGAACGCGTCGAACTCGCGATAGAGCGCTTCGTCGGTGAACAGCTTGCCGACTGTACCCTTGCCGCTGCGGATGTCCTTGAGCAGGTTGGTCGCCTCGATGATGCCCTCGTTGGCCGAACCGGTGACGTCGGACAGCTGCGCCGCGGCCTTGTTCGATTTGATGTAGTCGCCGTCCTTGAGCGGAGTGCCGGTGGACGCGGGCGACACATCGATCAGCGGCTCGCCGAGCAGGCTCATCGAGCCAATCGTCGCGCGCGAGTCGCTGGTGACACGCGCCTGGTTCTCTTTCTTGATCGAGAGGCCCACTTCAACGCCGGTGCCTTTCAGCTCGACGCTCGTCACCTTGCCGACCTCGACGCCGGCCACCCGCACGATGGCGCCGCTCTTGAGGCCCTGGACGTTCTCGAAGGACGTCTTCAAGTCGTAGCGCTCCCAGGCGAAGCCGCTCGCCCCGCCGACGGCGACGATGAGGAAGGCGGTGAGCGCGAGGGCAATCACCGCCATTACGCCGATCTTCAGTTCCGACCAGGCCAGCGAGCGTGTCCGAGGCATGTGAAAGTCCTTTTTTACGACAGAAACGATTGCAGATAGGGATCCGACGCCGCAGCCTGCCGCAGCTCGGACGCGTTGCCTTCGAAATGGATACGGCCGTCCTTGAGCATGATGAATTCCGCCTGGTCGGCCTTCTCCTTGCCTGCCTTCTCGAACACCACCCGGGAGCCGTCTTTCACCGCGGCGTGCTCGGCGACGAAGAAGGCATCGCGCAGCTGGTGCGTCACCAGCACGGAACTGACCTGCTCCAGATCGCGCAGCTTGATAATCTCTTCGTCGACCGTCAAAGACGTGATCGGATCGAGTCCGGTCGTCGGTTCGTCGTAGAGCAGGATGCGCGGGCGCGCCGCCATCGCCCGCGCGATCGCCACCCGCCGCCGCTGCCCGCCGGACAGCTCGGACGGCATGCGATCGATATAGTCCTGCAGGCCCACGAAACCGAGCACCTCGCTGACGCGCGCGTCAGCCTTGTCGACGTCCCACTGCAGCTCCTCGTAGAGCTTGTAGCCGACGTTCTCCCGTACCGTCAACGAATCGAACAGCGCGCCTTCCTGGAACACCATGCCGAGGTCGGCGCGCGCGCGCATCAGATCGTCTTCGCGCATGCCGTCGATCTGCTCGCCGTTGACGAAGATGTGGCCCGCGTCCGGCCTGAGGAGCCCGAGCGTCAGTCGCAGGATCGTCGACTTCCCCGCGCCGCTCGCCCCGAGAAAGATCTTCGTATGCCCGGTCTGCAGCGTGAAGCTGACGTCTCTCAGAATGACCTTCTCGTCGAACGCGAGGTTCACGTGATCGAAGACGACGATCGGCCCGCCGAAGGCGAGCGCCTCATCGAGCAGCGCCGATCGCCCGTCCACCTCTTTCGCCATGTCAATACATCAGGACGATCAGAACCTTCGTCACCATGAAGTCGACCGCGATGACCGCAACCGAGCTGGCGACGACGGCGAGCTTGGTCGAGTTGCCGACGCCCTGCGTACCCCCGGTGGTCCGCATGCCGACGTGGCAGCCGATGGTCACGATGGTCAGCCCGAGAAAGATCGGCTTGATCACCCCCATCCAGATGTCCTGGATGTAGAGGCCCTGGACCACGCTGGTCCAGTAGACGGTGCTGGCAACGTGGAACTGCAGCACCGTGACGATCCAGCCGCCGACCATGCCGATGCCGGTCGCCAGGATGCTCAGCAACGGCATCATCACCACGCCAGCCAGCACGCGCGGGACGACCAGCTTGCGGATGGGATCGGTCCCGAGCGCGCGCAGCGCCGCAATTTGATCGGTGACCAGCATCGAGCCGAGCTCCGCGGCGATGCCGGAGCCGACGCGGCCCGACACCATCAGGCCGCTCAGCACCGGGCCCAGCTCCTTGACCATCGACGCGCTAATCAGCTGGCCGACCATCGAGCGGGCGCCGAACTTGTCGAGCGTCATGCCGGAGTTGAGCGCCAGCACCATCCCGGTGAACAACCCGGCGAGCAGGACGACGGTCAGCGAGCCGGTGCCGATCGCGTCGAACTGCTCGATGATGTCGCGGTAATAAATCGGCGGCGACACCACCGAGCGCGCCACCTGAGCGAGCAGGCGCACGTACTCCTGCACTTCGAGGACGGCCGACTTCGACCACTCCTGAATTCGCGACGCCACGCTAGCGTCGGCTCCCGGCCAGCCCCAGCTCGCGGCTCTTCAGCTGCTTGATGCGATCGCGGAGCGCCGCCGCCTTCTCGAACTCGAGATTGCTCGCCGCCGCCTTCATCTGCACCTGCAGACCGGCGACGTGGGCATCGAGCTCCGCCTGCGTCTTGAACACGCCGGCTTCGTCGGCCGACGTCCCGACCGTCACGTAGTCGCGCTCGTAGACGCTGGTCATGACATCGTCGATGCTCTTGATGATCGACGCCGGCGTGATGCCGTGCTCCGCGTTGTAGGCTTACTGGATCGTGCGGCGCCGGTCGGTCTCGCCGATCGCGGTCCGCATCGAATCGGTGATCCGGTCGGCGTACATGATGGCGCGCCCGTTCACGTTGCGCGCCGCCCGGCCGACGGTCTGGATCAGCGATCCCGACGAACGCAGGAAACCCTCCTTGTCGGCGTCGAGAATGGCGACCAGCGACACTTCCGGCAGGTCGAGGCCTTCGCGCAGGAGATTGATGCCAACCAGCACGTCGAACGTCCCGCGGCGCAGATCGCGCAGGATCTCGATGCGTTCGAGCGTGTCGATGTCCGAGTGCAGGTAGCGCACTTTCACGCCGAGCTCCTGATAGTACTGCGTCAGGTCCTCGGCCATCCGCTTGGTCAACGTCGTGACCAGCACGCGTTCGCCGCGGGCGGCCCGTTCGCGGATTTCGGCGAGCAGGTCGTCGACCTGCCCTTTCACCGGACGGATGTCGATCACCGGATCGACCAGCCCGGTCGGCCGGATGATCTGTTCCACCACGGCGCCGCCGGAGCGCTGCAGTTCGTAGGGGCCCGGCGTCGCCGACACGAACAGCAACTGCCCGACGCGCTGCTCCCACTCCTCGAAGTTCAAGGGGCGGTTGTCCAGCGCCGAGGGCAGGCGGAAGCCGTAGGCGACGAGCACTTCCTTGCGCGAACGATCGCCGTGATACATGCCGCGGATCTGCGGCGTGGTCTGGTGGCTTTCGTCGACGATCGTGAGCGCATCGGGCGGCAGGTAATCGAGCAGCGTCGGCGGCGGCTCGCCGGGCGCGCGGCCGGTGAGATGGCGCGCGTAGTTCTCGATGCCGTGGCAGTAGCCGATCTCCTTGATCATCTCGAGATCGAACATCGTCCGCTGGTGCAGACGGTGCGCCTCGAGCACCTTGCCCTCGGACTCGAGCTTGGTGCGGTACCACTCGAGCTCCGCCTTGATGCTGTCGACCGCCATCCTGGTCCGCTCGCGCGGCGCGACGAAATGGGTCTTCGGATAGATGGCGACCTTGTCGTGGCGGCGCAGCGTCTTGCCGGTCAGCGGATCGATCGTGCTCAGCTCGTCGACTTCGTCGCCGAACAGCTCGACGCGCAGCGCGCTCTCCTCGTAGGAGAGGTAGATTTCGACGATGTCGCCGCGGACGCGGAAGACGCCGCGCTGGAAATCGTGATCGTTGCGCTCGTACTGGATTTCCACCAGCTTGCGCAGGATCTGTTCGCGGTCGATGCGCTGGCCGCGCTCGAGCGGCAGCATCATCCCGTAGTAGGCCTCGGGAGATCCGAGGCCATAGATGCACGACACGCTGGCAACGATGATGACGTCGCGGCGCTCGAACAGCGATCGCGTCGCCGACAACCGCATGCGATCGATCTCGTCGTTGATCGTGGCTTCCTTCTCGATGTACGAGTCGGTGGTCGGGACGTAGGCCTCCGGCTGGTAGTAGTCGTAGTAGCTGACGAAGTACTCGACCGCGTTGTCGGGAAAGAAGCGCCTGAATTCCTGATAGAGCTGCGCCGCGAGCGTCTTGTTGTGCGCCATCACCAGCGTCGGACGGTTCACCCGCGCGATGCACTGCGCCATCGTGAACGTCTTGCCGGAGCCGGTGACGCCGAGCAGGACCTGGGCGGCGTCGCCGCGGTTCAACCCGTCGACCAGTTCGTCAATCGCACGCGCCTGATCCCCGCGCAGTTCGAAGTCGGTGACGAGGTTAAAGCGGTCGTATTTCGACGCCATGGAACAGAAAATCGTACCACAAGGCGTGGAACGTTCGGGCTGGGGCTCAGCGAGTCTCTTTGTAGGGGGCGAAATACCCCGAACGCGTCCGGAGGCGGACACCTTTGAGGTCTTTGCGAAGGAGTTTGATCTCGACCGGCCGCCAGGCGCCGTCGGTGCGCGTGTCCGTCGACAGGTAGCCCAGGGAATAGCGCGCCGCGAGCTCGGCGCGGATCTTCTCGAACACGCCATCGAGATCCTTGGCGACGCCGGGGAAATACGCCTGGCCGCCGGTGAGCGAGGCGACCCGTTCCAGCTCGCCGCGCTGCTGCATGCGCGAGCTGCCCTGATGCTCCATATACCCGATGGCGTAGACGGTGACGTCCGAGGCCTTGCAGAGGTCGAGCATGTCGTGCAGGCTGAGGGCGCTGCGCGTATCGCCGCCGTCGGTATAGAGGACCAGCACCTTCTGCCCGTCCTGCGACTGCGCCCCGTTCAGGTACACGCCGATGGCGTCGTAGAGCGCGGTCCAGCCGTCCGGCTTGCGGGCGCGAATGCGCTCGACCAGACGCGGGTAATCCTGCGGACTGAAGCGGGCGACGCGGACTTCGGTATCGAAGTCGACGAGCGTCACGTCGGCCGCGTGATCGAGCGTGTTGACGAACTTGACCGCGGCCGCACGCGCGTCCTTGAGATCGTCGGCCATGCTGCCGCTGGTATCGAGCAGCAGACCGATGTGCAGGGGCGGCGCGTCCTCGGGATTGCCGCTGGAGAAGTACTGCAGCGTCTGCTTCTTGCCCTGCTCGAGGATCTCGAAGTCATCCCTGGTCAGGCCGGTGACGGGTCTGCCCTGCTTGTCGAGGACGCTCACGCCGAAGTGGACGAGATCGACGGCGGTCCGGAACGTGGGACGCTGATCCGCCGGCGCCTGTTGTGCGCGAGGCGCGGCCGCCGAAGCGAGCACGACGAATGCGGCGATCGCGGCGCGAAGCATTCTTCGCGCATGATACCGCCGTTGCGGGATCGTCAAAAGACCTTGTAACCGCTCAGCCGTACCACTTGCGTGCCCTTGCGCCCGGTGGTACCG
>JBKPSE010000680.1:0-2534 GCA_046765855.1 Acidobacteriota bacterium
GTACGTGCACCACAGCGCATTCCCGCCGCGTTCCGCTCGAGCTCAACGATCGCGGCAGATGGGCGATCGCCTCGCGAACGACACGAATCCTGCTACAGTAGTCAACAACCGCAGCGCTGCGAGCCGATGTGGACGGCTCGAGGCGCGCGATGAAGAAGAACGTCCTCTCATTCCCACACGCACGCGAACGCTCGCTCGATAGCCAGCTCCGCTTCGCGATCGCCAACAAGCGCCTGATTCGATGCACCTACTACGGGGCCACGCGCGTCGCCGAGCCGCACGATTACGGCGTGCGCGACGGCACGCCGCAACTGCTCGTCTATCAGCGCGAGAAGGCTGGCCGGAGAGATCCTCGCGCACGTGGCTGGCGATGCCTGGATCTCGCAAAGATCGAGGAATGCGTCGTCCTCGAGGAGACATTCAGGGGCAGCCGTGAGGCTGCAGGGCAGCATCACCACCACTGGGACGTTCTCTACGCGCGGGTCGAGCACGCGACATGAACGCGGGTCATCCCATACGCAAGGGCGCACGGGAAAGTGCGTGACGCCAGACTCGGCACCGATGGCCTGAAGCACCCTATTCCTGCCGCAGCGTGCGCATCGGATCGACCTTCGCGGCGCGCGCGGCGGGAATCCACGCCGCAGAGAGGCAGGCCGCCACGATCGCGCCGAGACTCGCGAGATAGGCCACCGGATCGTAGACGTGCACGATTTGCGAGATCACCGCGCCGACCGGCGTCGCCATCGCCGCCGTCGCAAGTACCGCGGCTGATGCTGCGCCCGCGATAAGACCGATCATCACCGGTCGAGTCGTCTGCGCGAGCATCAATCGCGTCACCGCATGCGCCGAGGCGCCGAGCGCCATGCGGACGCCGATCTCCCGTGTTCGCTGCTCGACCAGATATGACAGTACGCTGAACAACCCGGATACGGTGAGCACCAGCGCGAGCCCGCCGAGCAGGAGCGATACCCAGAACGCGATCTCCAGGAAGAACGTCTCGAGCCTCGCTACCGTCCGCATGGTGATGATCATCCCCATGTTCGGATCGATTCTGCTCAGGCGCTCGATCAGCGCCTGCCGCGCCAGGTTCGGGTCCCCCTGCACGCGCGCCACGATCGAGGTCTTCGCGACGTCGACGGCTGTGGGCAGGAACACGCCGGCTTCCTTGACATCGGTGATGCGAAACCCGGGCACGTCGCGAGCCACGCCGACCACCGTGACGACCCGCGCCTGCACCAGCGCATCATCGATGGGGGCATCGGGATTGACCGTCAGAAAGCCGCCGGGGCGCCGCACGCTGGAATCGGGTTCGAGCCGGAACGTCTCGCCCACGCCGCCGCCATGCGGCCACAACGCCCGCGCTACGGATTCGGAGACGATCGCCACCGGATGCTGGTCGCGTTCCCATGGATTGAACGCGCGCCCGCGGACGATGGGGATGCCGAGCACATCGAAGTACGATCCGGAAACGGATTTGAACACCACCGGCGTCTTGCCGCTGCCGGTGTCGGCAAAGGCGACGCGCAAGGGGGCGAGCAACTGCGGCCTGACGGCAGCATATGCGGTTATCGTCGCATCGCTGATCACGGCCTGGGTCATCGCCGCGCGCTTCGGCTCGCTGTTGATGTCAATCAACACCGTATCGGCGGTCCGTATGCCTGGATCGTAGCGAGCGGCGGCGATGGCGCTGCGCAGAAAGATGGCCGCGCAGATCAACAGCAGCGCCGACGCGAACACCTGCACGCCGATCAGGGCGTTGCGCGCCCGGCCCGGCCGCGCGTCTTTCACCAGTTCGCCGCGCAGCGTCCGCACCGGATCGATCGCCGTCGCATGGAGCGCCGGCATCAGCGCGAAGAATCCGGTCGCTGCCACCGCGCCGGCGACGAGAAACAGCGCGACGCGCCAATCGGCCGCCGGCACGCTGACGTTGATGTCGCCGATATCGACCGGCGCCATCCGCAGCATCCAGTAGACCGCGCCCTCGAGCGCGAGGCGCGAGATCAGGTAACCGCCCGCAGCCGCGGCCAGCGCCAGCAGCACGCTCTCGGTCATCAACTGGCGGACGATGCGCCCTCGGGACGCGCCAAGCGAGAGTCGAATGCCGATCTCCCGCTGCCGCGCCACTCCCCGCGCCAGCAACAGGTTGGCGACGTTGGCGCACCCGATCATCAGGATCAATCCGAAGGCGACGAACAGCGGCGCGAAGATCGCAATGGCTTCCAGCGGCTGTGAGGTGGTGCCGCGCCGAGGCCGCAGGTCGAGGTCCGTGGAGCGGTGGTCGACGGCGTCCGCCGATTGGTTCGAATACCAGGCGGCCAATTGCGCGCGAGCCTGATCCTTCGACACGCCCGGCCTCAGCCGGCCGACGATCTCCACGCCGACACCGTCTTCGCGGCCGCGAGCGGCTGGACGGAACTGCGCCAGTTGCGACAACGGCGCCCAGAGGTCGGGGCCGTCCTCCTCGAGGCCCCGGAATCCAGCGGCGGTGACGCCGACGATCTCGAACGGCGCGCCGTTGAGGAGCACGGTCCGGC
>JBKPSE010000681.1:0-8356 GCA_046765855.1 Acidobacteriota bacterium
CGGCGAGCGGGTGAGCGTGTCGGGGAGTCCGAGGGGCAACGCACCTCGGTTGAGAAATGACGTTCGGTGCCCTCGCCGCGTGGCAGGCATGGCTGCTCGTGTTCGCCGCCGGTGCGGCGGCGGCCGCGCTGTTCCTGGTCAAGGTCCGTCCGCCGCGTGTGGTCGTCCCCTCGCTCCTGCTCTGGGCGCGCGTCCTCAATGAATCGCGCGAGAAGACCCTATGGGAACGAATCCGACGCGCGGTTTCGCTCGTGATCACGGTCGCGACCGCCCTCGCGCTTGCCTTCGCGTTCGTGCGTCCCTCGCGGACGCCGCGTGCGGCGGCAGGCGGCAGCTCGCGCGCGCCGCGCACGTTGATCGTGCTCGACTCGTCATGGTCGATGCTGGCGCGGACGCGCAGCGGGGAGACACGCTGGGAGCGCGCAATCGCCGAGGCGCGGCGAATCGCCGCAGCCGCGGGCGGAGAGGTCGCGATCGCGACGACTGCGGACGGCCTGATCGACGGCGCGACGGCGGATCTGCCGTCGATCGACGCTGCGCTCGATCGCGTCGAGGCAGGCGGCGGCGCCGGATCGGGCTGGCCTCGCCTCTCTGGCGCGGATGTGCATTTCATCAGCGACGGCGCGATCGCCCGCGTGCTGGATCCCTCGGTCACGGTGCACTCCGTCCACGAGGCGGCGGACAACGCCGGCATCACCGCCTTCGACGTGCGGCCGGCGCTCGAGAGCGGAGCCGCGGGGGCGGCGTATCTCGAGGTCGCCAACTTCGCTCCGGCGCAACAAGTGCGGATCACGATCGTGCGGGGCGGCAACACCGTCGCCGAACGGCGCGTCGACATGGCAGCCGGCGAAACGCGCCGCGAATCGCTGACACTGCCGCGCGGCTCCGGTCAGGACCTTCGCGTTCGCATCGACGCGCGCCACGACGCGCTCGCCGAAGACAACGACGCCTTCGGCTGGATTCAGGATGCAAAGCCGATCAGCGTGGTAGTCGTGTCGCAGCAGCCGTCCTGGCTGGGCGCGGTGTTCGGCGCGAACGCGGCAGTGCGTGCCTCGTTTACAGCGCCAGCTGACTACAAAGCCGGCGAAGAAGAGGCGGTGATCTTCGATCGGTGGGCTCCCTCCTCCGCGCCGGCGAAGCCTGCGCTGTTGATTGCGCCGCCGGCCGCGCCGTGGCTCGGGCCCGCTCCCGATCGCGTCGAGCAGAAGCCGCAATGGACGACGGTGCCTTCCCATCCGCTGCTGGAAGGGGTCGATCCGGTGACGTTCTCGATCGACCGCGCGCGGGTGTACCAGCCGCCGCAGCTTACCGCGATCGCGCGATCCGCCGGAGGCACGCCGCTGGTCTGGGTCGCCGACGCCGTCGGACGCCCTCGCACCGCGCTGCTGGCGTTCGGCCCGTCGGATTCGAACCTCGCGTCCGCGCCGGCGTTCCCCGTTCTGATCGGAAATGCGATCGACTGGCTGGCACGTCCACCTGCGGCCGAGGCGCATCACACCGGACGCACGTCGTTCGACGCGGCCATCACCCGCGTCACCGGTCCACGCGGCAGCGAGGTGCCGTTGCTGTCGCTGCCGGGCGGCCGGATGGCGATGCTGCGGGCGCCCGGTCTCTACGGCGAGGAAGCGGGCACGGCGCGCGCCACCTTCGCCGTCAATATCGCGGATCCCGACGTCTCCAATCTGTCGCGCACGACACTGAAGCCTTCGGCCGGCACCCTTACCGTCACCGCAGGGATCTCGCCGCGGCCGTGGTGGATGTATCTCGTCGCGCTCGCCTTCGCTGTGGCGCTCGTCGAGTGGTGGACGTGGCTGCGCAGGATCACGGTGTGAGCACGCTGACCTGGACCTCGCCGTCGGCGCTCTGGCTGCTGCTCGCGATACCGCTCGTGTGGGGCGCGCACCGCGCGGCGCGGACGAATTTCAACGTTCGCCAGAGGCGCTTGCAGGCGTCGATTCGATCCGTGCTGCTCGCCTTGCTCGCGCTCGCGCTCGCGCGTCCGGTCATCTCGAGCCGATCGTCACGGGAATCGATCGTGTACGCGGTCGACGTGTCCCAGAGCGTCGGCACGCCGGCGATTCTCGAGGCGGCGCGCCGCATCGACGAGATGCAGGCGGCAGCGAAGCCGGCGCACTCGCGCATTGTCGTCTTCGGCGCCTCCTCGCGGCCGCTCGAGAGCACGGCGGCACTGCGCGACCTCGCGCAGGCCGATCCGGCTGCGGCGTCTGCCGGCCTCGATCGTTCCGCCACCGACCTGGAGGGAGTGCTCGATGCCGCGCGCGGCGAGCTGGCCGCGGGACATGTCGGCCGCATCGTGCTGTTCACCGACGCGCGTCAGACGTCCGGCGACGTGCAGTCTGCGATCGCGCGCCTCGCCACATCCGGCGTTCCCGTCTCGACCGAGCCGATGGTTCCGCGCTCGCTCGGCGATACATGGATTGCCGCGATCGATGTGCCCGCGCGGCCGACCGCGGGAGCGACGATTCCCGTAGCGATCTCGATCGGCAGTCAACGCGGAGGGGACGCGAAGATCGAACTGCGTTCGGGGACCAAGCCGCTCGCCGAGCGGCAGGTGCAGCTCGCCAAGGGACTCACTCGCGTGACGCTCGACGCCGTCATCGAACAGCCCGGCGCGGTGACGCTCGAAGCCGCGGTGGCGCTGCCGGGCGATCCGCTCGCGGCGAACGACACGATGGCGCGCGGCGTCTGGATCGATCCGAGGGTCCGCGTGCTCTATCTCGAAGGCACGCCGGCGAGCGCACGCTACCTCTCGTCGGCGCTGAGCGCATCGGGATTCGACGTCAGCGTTCGTCCGCCGGCGGCACTGCCGTCCAACCGCGCCGAGCTCGACGCGTATGACGCGGTCATCCTCAGCGACGTCAGTCTGAATGCCGTATCTGCCGCGGCGCAGACCGCACTGGCCGACTGGGTGGAAAACGGCGGCGGACTGCTGGTCGCCGGCGGCGACTCGGTCTTCGGCGAAGGCCGCGGCGGCTACCGCAAATCCGTGCTCGAGCGTCTGACGCCGGTCACGTTCGAGCGCAAGGAAGAACCGTCCATCGCCCTGATCCTCGTGCTCGATCGGTCGTGGAGCATGGCAGGCACCTCGATGGATCTCTGCAAATCCGCGGCGCAGGCCGCGGTCGACGTCATGAAGGACGAACAGTCGCTCGGCGTTCTGACCTTCAACGAAAAGTTCGACTGGGACGTCACCTTGCGCAATGTCGGCCGCAACCGCGATCTGATCCGCAGCAAGCTGGCCGCGATCGAGCCGGGTGGCCGCACGCTGATCTTTCCGGCGCTCGAGCAGGCCTACGTCGCGCTGCGCAATGCCAAGGCGCGCGCCAAGCATGTCGTCCTGCTCTCGGACGGCCGCACCTACCCCGACGATTACGAGGGGCTGGTCAAGAAGATGACCGAGTCGCGGATCACCGTCTCGGCGATTGCCGTCGGACCGGCGGCGGATCAGGAGCTGCTGAGCAACATCGCCAAATGGGGCAACGGCCGCCAGTACATGGTGGCGGACGCGCGCGAGCTGCCGCAGATCTTCGTCAAGGAAGCAAAGGACGCGACCTCCCCCGCCTTCGACGAGAAGACGATCCGGCCGGTCGTCAAGCGGCCCGCGTTCCTGCAGGACGTGGACGTGACACGCATGCCGCCGCTGCGCGGCCTCAGCGCCACCGTGTTGAAGGACGGCGCGATGGAGATCGTGTCGACGTCCGACAGCGATCCGCTGCTGTCGTTCTGGCCGGTCGGCCTCGGACGCACCGCGGTGTTCGCGTCCGACGTCAAGGATCGCTGGGGGGCCGATTGGGTCCGCTGGCGCGGCTATGGCCCGTTCTTCGCCGCCGTGGTCCACGCCATCGAACGGCAGCGCACGCCGCCGCTGTCGCTCGACGTCGCCGCCGGTCCGCGCCGGTCGAATGCGGCGTCGGTGAGCGTTGCCGTCGAAGCGCGCGACGCGAACGGCCGCTACCGCGATCTGCTCAAGCCGGTCGTGCGTGTGGCGTCGGGGACAGGCTCTCGCGATATCGCCACGAGACAGGTCGCGCCGGGACGTTACGAAGCGACGGTGATTGCCGATGTGCGGCAACCGCTCGCGGTTCGCGTGGTTGATGCCGGGGCGCAGAACCCCGCACCCTCGCGCACGATCGTGCCCGACCCCGCCGCGGAATACCGGTTCCAGCCCGCGGACGAAACCCTGCTGCAGTCAATCGCCGGCGCAACCGGCGGCATGTTCAAACCGACCCCGTCGTCGCTCGCCGCCAAACCCGGCGAGCGCAGCACGGAGCGGCGCCCGCTTTCCCCTCCGCTGATCATGGCCGCGCTGCTCGTCTGGCTCGCCGATCTCGTCTTCCGCCGCGTCAGGGTGTTCGAGTAACGGTTTCGCGCTGCGCAACGGCTGCTCGTCCGGTCGTCCATTCAAGCGCGAAACTTCGCTCTGTTCGCGCTTTGCATTGCAAGACGCCGTCGAACTCGCGTGTCGGCCCCGAACCTGCGCCGCGCCGCGTGTATCCTCTTGGCGATTCGAAGGAGAGTCCATGGTGCGTCCGCTCGCGCTCTGCCTGACGTCGCTGCTCGTCGCCTCTTCGCTGTTCGCGCAAGCGCCGGCGGCGACGTCACCGCCCAGTCCGCAGGGCCAGGGTCAAGGTCAGGCGCAAGGACGCGGCGCCGGCGGCCGCGGCGGGCCGCGCGGCCCGCAGCAGCTGCCGTTCGACAACCACGACGGCTTCACCCAGATCTTCGACGGCACCACGCTGAAGGGATGGGACGGCGATCCGGCGTTCTGGAAGGCGGAAAGCAACGCCATCGTCGGTCAGAGCACGCCCGAGAATCCGGTCAAGGAGAACACCTTCGTGATCTGGCGCGGCGGCGAGCCCGCGGATTTCGAGCTGAAACTGGAATACCGCATCAACTCGACGAACAGCGGCATCCAGATCCGCAGCGTCCACCTTCCGCCCGGCACCGCTGACGGAAGCGGCGGCACGATCGCCGGCAAGTGGGTAATGAAGGGTTATCAAGCCGACATCGATTTCGCCAACCAGTACACCGGCCAGATCTACGAGGAGCGCGGCCGCGCCTTTCTCGCCATGCGCGGTCAATACAGCTACGTCACGCCCGCAGGAACGCCGCAGGTGCTCGGCGCGCTGCAGACCGGCGCGAACGATCTGAAAGGCGTCTTCAGCATCAATGGCTGGAACCAGGTGCACATAATCGCGCGCGGCAACCTGATTACCGAGATCGTCAACGGCAACGTCACCAGCGTGCTGCTCGACGACGACGCCAGGGGACGTATGCTGAAAGGCCTGATCGGCTTCCAGATGCACGTCGGTCCGCCGATGAAAGTCGAGTTCCGCAACATCTGGCTGAAGCAGTACTGAACGAGGGGGACGAGGGGCGATATGAGCAAACGGATTTTGGCCGCGATGATCGTCTGCGCGGGCGCCAGTGTCGCAGCCAGTGACTTCCTGACCGAAGGCGTCGACATCGGCCGCACCGGCTGGGTCAGGGATGAAAAGATCTTCACGACGGCGAACGTCGGCGGCATGAAGCTGCTGTGGAAGCTGAAGCTCGAGAGCACGCCGCGCGCGATGCACAACCTGTTCGCGCCGCTCGTCGCGGAAAAGGTGCAGACGCCCCAAGGCGTCAAGGAAGTCGGCGTCGTCGCCGGCGTCAGCGACGATCTCTTCGGCATCGACGTCGCGAGCGGGAAGCAGCTCTGGCACCGGCACTTCGACGGCGGCCCGAATCCCGTACCGCCGGCGAACGATACGCTCTGCCCCGCCGGTCAGACCGCGGTGCCGACGATGGCGCAGGTCTCGCCGGGCAAGTACACGATTTACGCGGTGTCGTGGGATGGCCGGCTGCGTCAGGTGAATCTCGCCGACGGCGAAGATGCGGCGCCGCCCGAGAAGTTCATGCCCGGCGGCGGCAAGCCCTACGCGCTCAACCTGCACAACGGTGTCATCTATACCGCCACCGCGCAGGGGTGCGGCGGTCTCACCAACGCGTTCTATTCCTTCGATCTCGCGACCCGCAAGGGCAGCGCGTTCGTTCCGGCCGGCGGCGGGCTGTGGGGGCGCCGCGGCGCATCGATCGGCACGGACGGCACCGTCTATCTCGGCACGGGCGACGCGATGTTCGATCCCGGCAACCGCCGTCTCGGCAACGGCATCGTCGGCGTGAAGATCGACGAGAACAAACAGCTGCAGCTCGCCGACTATTTCGGCGCGCCGAACGCGAACTGGCTGTGGCGCCGCGACCTCGACGTCAACACGACGCCGGTCGCATTCGACTACCGCGGACGCAAGTTTCTGGTCGGCACCAGCAAGGAATGCCGCCTGTGGCTGCTCGATCGGGACGGGCTCGGCGGCGAAGATCATCGGACGACGCTGCACACGACGCCGCTGATCTGCAACGACGCGCAGGCGTTCGACGGCCGCGGCATCTGGGGGGCGCTGAGCGCATGGCAGGATTCGAGCGGCACGCAGTGGGTGCTCGCACCGTTCTGGGGTCCGGTCAGCACGCACTTCAAAGCGCCGATCGAGTACGGGCGGCCGACCGGAGGCGGCGTCGCCGCATTCAAGCTGGTTGAGCGCGCGGTTCCATCGGCCAGTCCCGGCACCAGCTCGTCGACCAAGCCCGCTGCCGGCGGGTGGCAGCTCGTACCCGCGTGGATCTCGCGCGACATGGACCTTGCGGAAGAAGCCGTGATCGCCAACGGCATCGTGTTCGCGTACGCCGCGGGGGAAGACGCGTCACAGGTTGTCCCCGACAAGGCATGGAACGAGCCCAGCGGTCCCGTATACGGCGGGGGCCTCAGTTCGGGTCCGGCGCGCCGCGTGCCCAACTCGCGCAAGGCGGTGCTGTATGCGCTCGACGGCCAGACCGGGAAAGAGCTGTGGTCGAGCGGCAATCAGATTGAGTCGTGGAATCATTTCAGTGGACTGACGGTTGCCAACGGCCGCGCCTACATCGCGACGTTCGATGGCGTCCTCTACTGCTTCGGTGTAGCCAGGTAGAGCTCACAGCGAGCAATCAATGCTGAACACAAATCGATCGTGGATAGGTGCAACGGGGTTCGCGGTAGCGGTGCTGATCGCAAGCGCAAATGCGCAGGTCGGCCGCGGCGGGTCGGAGTGGCTCACCGCGCGCGCTGACGCCCAACGCACGTCGTGGATCCGCACGGACGCGAAGATCTCCGTCGACTCCATGTCAAAGGCGGGATTCGAGCTGCAGTGGACGCGCAAGCTCGATACCAGGTCCCGGCCGATGAACGCGCTGACCCAGGGCGTCACCGCCAACGGCGTCACGCTGTTCGTGCCGATGTCGATTGTCGGCGGCAGCGGCAACAACGTCTATGCCCTCGACAACGACACCGGTTACGTCGTCTGGCAGCGCCAGTTCGACGCGCCGCTCGCGGCGCCGTCACCTGGATGTCCCGGCGGCATGACGGCCGCGGCGACACGGATCGTGCCGCTCGTGCCGCCGCCGATCGCGGCCGCCGGTCCTTCCGGCGGCGGACGTGCCGCGCAGTCCTATCGCAGCGTCATCGGCGAGCCCGGCGCGGGTGTCCCGCTCGAAGCACGCGGACGTGCACCTGCCGGTGCCGGGCGCGGCACACCCCAAGCCGGTGCTCCCGGCGCTCCTCCCGCGGGTGCGCCTCCGGCCGGCGCCGCAGCGCCACCGACCACTGCTCCACCGGCCCAAGGAGGCGCCGGCGCGAATCGTCAAGGTCCTGAGACTCCGCAGCGCGGCGCTGCGGGAGCGCCGGGCGTACCCGGAGCCGGTGGTCGCGGCAATGCCGGACCCGGCATTCCAGGCGCGCCCCCGGTCGCGGGCGGAGGCCTCGGCCGTCCTTCGGGTGTCGTCTACGCGATCGCCAGCGACGGCGTGCTGCACGTCATGGGCCTTCCGTCGGGCAAAGACATTCAACGTCCGGCCGAGTTCATGCCGGCCAACGCACGGTGGACGGACGCGATCGCGGTGAATACCACGCTGTACACGACGACCACCGGGAAGTGCGCCGGCACGCCGAATGGCGTCTGGGCCATCGATCTCGAGAGCGAAGCGAAGCCCGTCGTCTCATGGAAATCGAACGACGATCTCGTGGGGGCGTTGGCCTTCACGACGCGCGGGGACGTCGTGGTCGCGAGAACCAATGGCATCGTCACGCTCGACGCGAAGACGCTGCAGGAAAAGGCGTCCTTCAGCGATCCGTTGATTACCTTTGCCACCGGACCGACCATCTTCAGGCACGACGACAAGGACATCATTGCGGCGGCGGCGAAAGACGGACGGATTCTGTTGTTCGATGCCGCGTCGCTCGGCGGCGCGCCCCTCTACACGTCGAAGC
>JBKPSE010000682.1:0-6602 GCA_046765855.1 Acidobacteriota bacterium
GCTTGTAGCGCCCGGCGCGCGGCACGATCGGCAGGAACGTCAACGCCGGACGGCCGTCCTCCGGATGCCCGTGGATGGCTTCGGTCAGATCGGCGGACACGATCAGCAGATGCGCGCGAGCGCCGAGATAGGGCTCGAGATCGGTGACCTCCCTCCCCGAAACCGCATCCTCAATCCGGAACGCCAGCGGCGACGCTTCGCCGGCGCGCAGGTTGGAGTTGTCGAGACTCACGCGCAGGCCGTCGACGATTTTCACCGGCGCGTCGACCGACGGAAGCGGCGTGGTGTCGATCGGACTTGCGGTCGTGAACGCCTGCTGAAACATCTGCGCCGTGCCGCCCTCCGGCAGGAACTCCGCAATTGCCATGTAGGGCCCGGGCCGCGGCAGCGCGAGGTCGATCATGAACACGCCGTCGGACTGCTGCGCCGGATGCTCGTGCGTGAAGAACTGCAAGCCGTCGCCAATCACGAACAGGTGCATCGGACGCTCGTGCACGATCGTAAAGCGGCGGACGATGTGCTGAGTCGCGGGAGACCTGACCGCCAGCCGCAGCCGCACCCCGTTCACCGTTGGCGTGGCGCGGAGATCGACCGGATACGTGGCGAACTTCGCCGGCGGCATGACGACCAGGGGCATGCCGCAGACAGGGCAGCTGCCGCGCGTATCCGATCGCACGTCGGGGTGCATCGGACACCAGAACTGAGCCAGGAGAAGGAGCGCGGCGAACCAGGAGATCACGACGCCGCCTCGAACGGGAGCATCTGACGGATCACGGCCGCCGCGGCATCGACTCTCCGCGCAACGATCAGTTCGAGTGGCGGTCGCATCGCAGGCGCGGTCGATTATCGCATCCGAGACACTAAAATGCCTCCATGCCGATTCGCCCCGTCATCCTCGCGCTCGTTCTCTTTTCATCGCAGTTCCCGGCGCCCGCAGTCGACGTTCCATCGCGTACCTCACCCGAGTGGCTGGCAGCGCATCGCGACGCCGCGAGTCGTCTGATCGGCGAAGCCATGGCATCCGATTTCGCCTGGCAGCGGCTCGCGTATCTTGGCGACACCTACGGCAGCCGCTTGAGCGGGTCGCCGAATCTCGAGGCGGCGATCCGCTGGGCGGTAGACGAGATGAAACGAGACGGCCTCGAGAACGTGCACGTCGAGCCGGTAAAGGTGCCGCATTGGGTGCGCGGGCGCGAGAGTCTGGAAATCGTCGGACCGATCCCCCAGCCCCTCGTCATGCTCGGCCTCGGCAACAGCGTCGGCACCGGCGCGGCCGGCATCGAGGCAGACCTGCTCGTCGTCCATAGCTTCGACGAGCTCGATGCCGCGCGCGAACGAGTCAAGGGGCGCATCGTCCTCTTCAACGCGCCGTTCACGACCTACGGCGACACCGTGCGCTATCGCACGAACGGAGCGTCGCGCGCGGCGACGATGGGGGCGGTCGCCGTGCTCGTTCGTGCCGTCGGTCCTGCCGGCCTGCGCACGCCGCATACAGGGACACTCACCTACGTCGACGGACAGCCGCAGATTCCTGCCGCTGCGGTTACAGCGGAAGATGCCGCCCGGCTGCAGCGCATGTTCGACCGCGGCACCGCCGTGCGCCTGAAGTTGACGATGGAAGCACGCATGCTGCCCGACGCCGATTCCGCGAACGTCGTCGGCGAGATCCGCGGCCGCGAACTGCCGAACGAAGTGGTGGTCGTCGGCGGCCACTTCGACTCATGGGACGTCGGAACGGGGTCGACGGACGACGGCGGCGGCTGCATCGCGGCGTGGGAAGCGCTGCGCATGATGAAGAAGCTGAACCTGCGTCCGCGGCGCACCGTACGCGTCGTCCTGTGGACGAACGAGGAGAACGGCGGCCGCGGCGGCACGGGCTATCGCGATCGTCACCTCACGGAGCTCGCCAATCACGTAATGATGCTGGAATCGGACGGCGGTGTTTTCCGTCCGACCGGGTTCGGGTTCAGCGGCAGCGACGCGGCACGCGCCAGGGTGCGCGACATCGCGACCCTGCTCGCCGGCATTCATGCCAACGGCATCGGCCCCGCCGGCGGTGGCGCGGACATCGGACCCAGCGTCCAGCAGGCCGGCATTCCGGCGATGTCGCTGGAGGTCGAGGGAAATTATTTCCTCATTCACCACACGCCGGCGGATACCGTCGACAAGATCGATCCGCTCGACCTCGCGCGCTCCTCCGCGGCAATTGCAGTGATGACCTATGTGATTGCGGAGATGCCCGAACGGCTTCGGTGACTGGTAGCTGTTTTACCTGTTACCGGCTTCCGCTTCCGGCTTCCGGCTTCCGGCTTCCGGCTTCCGGCTTCCGGCTTACTGCGAACTGCGAACTGCGAACTGCCTACTGTTAACTGACTACTGCTTACTGCTTACCTCCGACGGTAAAGACCAAATAGTCCGCCCGCTTGAGGTCGTCTTCGTCGGGCTTCTCCGTGTCGAGATCGGCGACGGGCAGCATCGAGACGACGGCAATCCGCCGGCCGGGCATGCGGCGGCGCGCGCTCTCCGCCGTGCCCTCGCCAAAATCACTGTGAAACGCGCCGTTGATGTGGACGATGGTGACCCGGTCGGTGGCTTTGTTGAAGGCGTCGGCGACTGCCTCCCCCATCGTCTCGTCCTTGACACACTGTGCGTAATAGAAGTTCGGATTCGATCCTTCGTGCCCGCCCATCGCTTCCTTGAAGCGATCGAAGTAGCTGCCGCTGGCCGGGCACTTCAGTTCCTTGGCAGCCAGCGAGCGATCGGCGCCGAGTCCATCGATGACGGAGAGGCCCGACTTGCCGACCTCGGCGGCGATGCGGCGCGGCACGTTGGTAGCGACAACCGGCAGCTTGTGCGCGCGCGCGAACTCGATGAGCGGGCGATAGTCGGTCGCGTAGCGAGGCCAGGGCCGTGATTCCTCGAGGAAGCGATCTTCATTGATTGCGCCGCTGACATAACGTTCGATCGCCGGCTGCACGTCGCGCTCGAACATCTCCAGCGCGAGGACGACGGGGACGCCGCGCCGGGTGAGGCCTTCGACGATCGCCAGCTCGAGGCGATGCGTATTGGCATCGTCGTGCTGCTCACCCACGAACACCGCGTCGGCGCGGGTCAGGTCGGCGAGCATCATCTCGAAATCGCTGAACCCCTTCTTGCGCGTGTCGAAGACCCGTTCCGGCACGTAGGAGCCGAAGTAGATCGGCGGGTGCGACGGCGGCAGCTGCGGCGGTGCTGTTTGAAGCAGGGGAAGGACCGCGGCGAGGAGAACGGCGACCATGTTTCATTCTTCGCCCGCTCCCGCTCGCTGTCAATTATTCATCCGGCGGTCGCCCTGGCGGAGGCTGACGGATTTCCGGCACCGCGGATCGCGGCGATTTGTCGATCGTGAACGCGTGAGAGCAGAACCTGCGCGGCGATCGCTCCGACGAACGCCATGAACATGTCCCACTGCGTGTCCCACGGATCTCCCTGCGTGCCGAGAAACTCTGTCGCGCCGGAACCGCCGATCAGGGCCGCCCACCATTCAACGAATTCATAACAGGCGCTGACGGCGAGGCACACGCACACGACGAGGAAGAACAGCCAGCCGCCGGGCTTCAGCGGCGAGCGACGCAGCAGCACTTCACGCGCGATGATCGCCGGAATGAATCCCTGGGCGAAGTGGCCGATGCGATCGTAATGATTGCGCGAGAAGTCAAACAGGTGCTGCAGCCAGAATCCGAGCGGGACGCGCGCGTAGGTGTAGTGGCCGCCGAGCATCAGGATGCACGCGTGCACGAATATCAGCGTGTATGCCAGCGCGGTCAGGGGAAAGCGCCGATAGGTGCGCAGCAGGATCGGGACGGCGATGAAGATCGGAAAGACCTCCATCCACCACGTCGCCATGTCGTAAGGACGGATCGCCGAGAATGCCAGCAGGACGGCCCCAATGGCCAGAAGGGTGAGCGGATACGCGGCGCTTCGCATCGCGCCGCGATTCTACTTGAGGAAGGTCTGCGCCGCGCCCCAGATGCGCCGGCTCTTCGTTCCCTGCAGCAGCGCGACGACGTGGAGCCGCTCGCGTTTCCATTCGGGCTTCAGCGAGGCACGCAGACTGAGCACGCCGGCGGCGCCAAGGTCGCTGCCGGCAATCGATCGGACGACCGCGTCGTGGCGCAGCGTGCGGCCGCCGTTCTCGCCGCGCTTGATCACCGAGGTGAGATCGTCTTCAGTGACGATCAACCAGGCGCGCAGCTTCTCCTTGACCTCGGCCGGCACTCGGTCGATGGTGACTTGCGCGGTGATCGCGTCGCCGTCGGCGGACGCCGCCATGGACAGCTGCGCGTGCGGCTGCTGCGCCGCTTTCGTGAGTGCCTGGCGGACGCCCGCTTCCGCGCTGCCAATCAGCTCCTCGCGGCCGTCGACCACGGCCTGCGGTGTGTAGACGCGATCCTCGCCGAACACGCGGCTGTAATCCTGCTGCCGTTCGGTGGCGAGCTTGAGCGAGGCCGGATCGCGCCACCCGAGCTGGTCCCAGTAGGTGACGTGCATACCGAGGGGAATGATCTCGACGCCTGGCACCGGCTGTGTGTTCACCAGCTTGCTGAGCAGCTGGTCCGCCGGAGGACAGCTGGAGCAGCCCTCCGACGTGAACAACTCGAGCACCACGGGGACACGGTCCGCTGGCGGTTGAGTGAACGAAGCCAGCAGCAGCGTCGAGAGAACAATCAGAGCACGCATCTCAAACCCTCACAGCGCCAAGGCGCCGACAGCCGCACCGAGCATCGGCATCCTACCCGCGTTTATTCGCCTCGATATCAATCGTCACCTGAACCTCGTCGCCGACAACGGGACCCGCCTCGATCAGATTGTTGTACTGAAGCCCGAACTCGCGGCGGTTGATCCGCGTCGTCGCCGAAGCGCCGACCTTCTGGCCGCCGTTCTGCGTCTTCACCGCGGGTGAGGGGCCCTCGACGTCGAGGGTCACTTCCTTGGTCACCCCGTGCATCGTCAGATCGCCGATCAACTTGAAGCGCCCCTGCCCGGCCGGTTCGACGCGCTTGGACTTGAAAGTCGCGGTCGGGTACTTGGTGACGTCGAAAAAGTTGGCGGACTTCAGATCGTTGTCGCGGTTGGCGTTCCCGGTGTTGATGGCCGAGACGTCGATCGAGATGTCGGCCTTGAGGCTGTCCAGCGACTTGCCATCGTACTCGATGGTGCCGCGGATCGGGCCGAGCGTCCCGCGCACGGTCGACACCATCATGTGTTTGACGCTGAAGCCGGCGGACGAATGCGCGGTATCGACGGTCCATGTATTCGGCCCCGCGGGCGCCTGCTGGGCGGCCGCGGGCTCGCCCGCTGGCGTCTGCGCCGCGACAGGAAACACGAGCGCCGTGCCGAGCGCGGCGGTCAGAAACGTTCTACGCATTCAGGTCACTCCTCCAGGAAAACAACCGGATACAGAGCTAAGACGCCCCGGGGCCGCCGGGCGTTTCAGGATCGGGCGTATAGACCTCCCGCAGCTGGACGGGCTCGGCCTGGCGCCGGACGCGCAGGTTGATCATTTCGACGAAGACGGAGAACCCCATGGCGAAGTAGATGTAGCCCTTGGGAATGTGGTGGTCGAACCCTTCGAGCAGCAGCGACAGGCCGATGAGGAGCAGGAAGCTGAGAGCGAGCATTTTCACCGTCGGGTGGCGGTGCACGAACGTACTGATCGGCTCGGCGGCGACCATCATGATCAAGACCGAGACGACTACCGCGACGATCATGACCGAGACCTGGTCGACCATGCCGACAGCGGTGATGACCGAATCGAGCGAGAACACGATATCGAGCAGCGCGATTTGAATCAGCACCGAGGTGAACGAGGCCGCCGGCTTCGCGCTGCCGTGCCCTTCGTCCCCTTCGAGCCGGCCGTGGATCTCGTGGGTACTCTTGCCGAGCAGGAACAGGCCGCCGAGGATCAGAATCAGATCGCGGCCGGAGATCTCGTGTCCCCACAAGGCGAAGAGCGGCGCGGTCAGCCGGACGACCCAGGCGAGCGAAAACAGAAGCAGAATGCGAGTGCCCATCGCGAGCAGCAGGCCGACGCGCCTTGCGGTGGGCTGCTGCGCCGCGGGCAGCTTCCCTGACAGGATCGAAATGAAAATGATGTTGTCGACGCCGAGGACGATCTCGAGAAAGGTGAGCGTCGCGAGGGCAATCAGGATCTCAGCACTGAACCAGTTCATCATCGCCTCAGTATCTCGAAACGGAGTTCGGCAAAGCCGCCGATCTCGTAGTACTCCACTTTGAAGCGGCGCCTGCCGCCGCTCACCGGGGCGGTATCGATTGCCGACTCGTGCGGCGTCCAGCGATCGATGACGCGTTCCTCGTCGACCCACACGCGGATGCCGTCGTCCGAGATCGTGCGCAGTTGGTAGTTCCCTGCCGGGATTTCCATCTCTGCCTCGGCGACAACCGCCACGCGATCGCGCGGCAGTCCTTCGGCGATGGCGCCGCCGGACATGTAGTCCAGTCTGTCGCGGCGATCGGTCCGGATCGGCGTGCCGGCCAGCACGCGGGCGAAGGCTTCCGCGTTCCTGTCGGGGCGCGCGCTTTCATCGAACGTGAAGTATCGG
>JBKPSE010000683.1:0-2851 GCA_046765855.1 Acidobacteriota bacterium
GTGCGCGGCGTCGCGTCGGTCTGGCGGTGGCGGTGGTGCTCTGCGTTGCGATCGTGCCGCTGGCGGCGCAGCAGCAGAAAACTGCCCCGCCGGCGAAGAAAAACCCGCTGCTGAAGCTCGTGGAGCCGTGGCCGACTCCGGAGAAGATGCGCGAACGCAAGCTCGAGGCGGAAGCCAGCCCTCTGTTTGCCAGCGCCGAGCCGCTCGCGGTGACGCTTGCCGCCGACGTCAAGGCGATCAACCGCGATCGCGACGCCTCGAGCACGCAGCGCTATCCCGGCACGCTCACGGTCGCGGGCGCCGCCCCGCTCGACGTGCAGCTGTCCGCGCGCGGACACGTGCGGCGGATGGCGCGCACCTGCGATTACGTCCCGCTGCGCGTCGAATTCGCCAAGAAGGTCACCGCCGGCACCGCGTTCGCGAAGCAGGACGCGGTCAAGCTCGTCGTGCAGTGCGCCGGCGGCGTCGACTACGAGCAGTACATCCTGCGCGAGTATCTGGCCTACAAGATCTTCAACGTGCTGACCTCGCGGTCGTTCCGCGCCAGGCTCGCGCGCGTGTCCTACCTCGATCGCGCCGGCAAGTCCGCCGGCACGCGTCTCGGCATCTTCCTCGAAGACGACGGCGACGTCGCCCGCCGCATGGAAGGGCGCATCGTCGAACTGCCGCGTCTGCTGTTCGACGATCTCGACATGGACACGCTGATGCCGATGATGATCTTCGAATACATGATCGGCAACACCGACTACTCGATTTACGCGCTCCACAACGTGCGCATCGTGCAGCGTCCCGACAAATCGCTGCATCCGGTGCCGTATGACTTCGATTTTTCCGGCCTGGTCAATCCGCCCTATGCGCTGCCGGCGCGCGGGCTCATGCTGAAATCGGTGGTCGATCGCATGTATCGCGGTCCGTGCCGGCGCCAGGAACTCGTCGATCCGATCGTGGCGAATTTCGTCGCCAAGCGAGACATCATTCGCGCGCTGCCCGACAGCATTCCGGGTCTCGACAAAGCGGCGCGCAGCGACGCGCGCAATTACATCGACAGCTTCTACACCTCCATCCGCTCGTCAAAGGACGTGCGCAGCCTGTTCGTCTCCTGCTCTCCCAAGCCGACGATGTGACTCGTCGCGCGAGGATCGGGATTCCAAGGGGGCCGTTCCATCACCATCCGCATTCTGACGTGGTTGCTTGGGACGATTAACGTCGACCTCGAAGTCTAGCCGGACGGCAACGATGGCCGAGCGCACTGGGGTTTCCCGCCCGTTTTTTTGGTGCATAGTTAATCGTCGTGACCGGACTCCACTGGTATTGGATCACGCTGGGCGCCGTCGTTCCGCCCATCGTCGCGATCGCCGTTGCGTTCCCCTTCTGGTGGAAGGAGCAGCCGATCTTTGGCAACCTCCTCGGCACGGCGGTGCTGTTCGGATCCGCCTTCGCCTTGATCATGCGCGAGCACGTGCTGCTGACGGGGATGATCACAGCCTGCCTCGACGCCGGGCTGCCGTGCTTTCCCGATCCGCCGGCGTTCACGCGTTATGCCATCTATGCCTTCATCGCGTTGTTCCAGGTGATTGCGCTCTTCTCTCTGAGCCTGAAAGTGGAGCGGAAGCGGCGCGACCGCCGCTATGCGCCGGAGTGGCGATGATGCGGGCCGCGCTTGTCGCAATCGTGCTGCTCGCAGCACAGGGATCTGCGCAAAAACCGGAAGCGACCTCGCTGCTCGGCAGACCGCTCGTTCCGGCGCCGATCGCCCCCGAGACGCGGGCGCTGCTGGAAGAGAATCTGAAGCAGGCCGAGATTGTCTACGGCCGCAATCCGGACGATCCTGATGCGGCGATCTGGCTGGGCCGCCGGCTCGCGTATCTGGGGCGCTACCGCGACGCGATCGAAACGTTCAGCGAAGCGATCGAGAAGCATCCCGACGACGCGCGGATGTACCGGCATCGCGGTCACCGCTACATCACCGTCCGCGAATTCTCGAAGGCGATTGCGGACCTGACCAAGGCGTCGCAGCTCGTCGCCGGACAGCCCGATCAGATCGAGCCCGACGGACAGCCGAACGCGCGCAACACGCCGACGAGCACGCTGCAGTCCAACATCTATTACCATCTCGCGCTCGCGCGCTATTTGAGCGGGGATCTGGCGAAGGCGAGCGACGCGTACGCGAAGTGCCTTGAAGTCTCGAAGAACCCCGACATGCTCGTGGCGACGAGTTACTGGTACTACCTCGCGCTCGCGCGCCAGGGACAGGTGCGTGAGGCCGCCGCGTTGCTGCGTCCGATCACCGCTGACATGGACGTCATCGAGAACGGCTCGTATCACCGGCTGCTGCGGATGTTCAAGGGAGAGCTGACGTCGGAGTCCTTGCTCGCCGGCGCGATCGCGGGGCTCGAGGCGGTGACGACGCGCTATGGCGTGGCGGCGTGGCACCTCGCCAACGGTCGCCGCGACGCCGGCGTCGCGCTGCTTCGCGAGGTCGTCGATCAGTATCCGCAGCAGTGGGCCGCGTTCGGCTACGTCGCGGCGGAGGCCGACCTGGCCCGCCTGACTCGCTAATAGCCAAGCCGATCCCCTGGGTACCCTGGGGTCAGGTCTGCAAATCGGCCCCTCCCGGGGTCAGGTCTGCAAAGTGCCGCTACTTGGGGTCAGGTCTGTAAAACGGCATTCACCTGGCACAGGAAGCTCCGATTTGCAGACCTGACCCCGGAAGGGCCGGCCGGTTTCCAGACCTGGACCCCGGGACGGTTCGATTTGCAGACCTGACCCCGGGACCGTCCGATTTGCAGACCTGACCCCGGGACCGTCCGATTTGCAGACCTGACCCCCGGGACCGGCTGGTTTGCAGACC
>JBKPSE010000684.1:0-6992 GCA_046765855.1 Acidobacteriota bacterium
GCATCGAGGTGCGGGAAGAGACGCTCACGCCGAAAGACCTCGAGAGCGCGGACGAGATGTTCATCACCTCGACCACCCGCGAGCTCTCGCCGGTGGTGAACGTCGACGGGCGAGTCGTCGGCAGCGGCAAGCCAGGCCCGGTGACGAAGCGCCTGCTCGAGCGCTACCAGCAGCGCGCCCAGGAACTCACCCGGCCGCTCATCGCGAAGCGGTAGCTTCGGGCCATCCGACAGCGGTAAAAATCAGCGCGAGGCGACGGACTCGTACGCTTCCATCGGCGGACAGGCGCAGATCAGGTTGCGATCCCCGTAGGGGTTGTCGATGCGCGCCACCGACGGCCACACCTTGTTGTCGCGCACGAACGGCAACGGATACGCGGCCTGCTGACGCGTGTACGGGTGCGGCCAGTCGTCTGCCGTGACCTCCGCCGCGGTATGCGGAGCATTCTTCAGGACGTTGTCTTTCGCGTCCGCCCGGCCCTCGACCACCGCCGCGATTTCGCCGCGGATCGCAATCAGCGCGTCGCAGAAGCGATCCAGCTCCTCCTTCGGCTCGCTCTCGGTCGGCTCGATCATCATCGTCCCCGCCACGGGAAACGAGACCGTTGGCGCGTGGAAGCCGTAATCCATCAGGCGCTTGGCGACGTCCTGTTCGTCCACCGACGCCCCGGCGCCGTGCTTGAACGGACGCAGATCGAAAATCATCTCGTGCGCGACGCGGCCGTTGCGGTTCGCGTAGAGCACGTCGTAGTGAGACTCGAGGCGCGCCTTGATGTAATTGGCGTTGAGGATGGCTACGCGCGTCGCTTCCGTCATCCCCTCGACGCCGAGCATCTTCGTATAGCCGTAGGAAATGAGAAGAATGCTGGCGCTACCCCAGGGCGCCGCGGAGATCGCCGGGATCGCCTTGTCCCCTCCGACCGTCACCACCGGGTGTCCGGGCAGATAGGGAACGAGATGCTTTGCTACGCCGATCGGCCCCATGCCCGGACCGCCGCCGCCGTGCGGAATCGCAAACGTCTTGTGCAGGTTCAGGTGGCACACGTCGGCGCCGATCGACGCCGGACTCGTGAGGCCGACTTGCGCGTTCATGTTGGCGCCGTCCATGTAGACCTGGCCGCCGTGTTCATGGACGATCGCGCAGATTTCGCGAATGCGCTCCTCGAAGATGCCGTAGGTGGACGGATAGGTCACCATCAGCGCCGCGAGCGTATCGTTGTGCTGCTGCGCCTTGGCACGCAGATCGTCGAGCTCGATGTAGCCGCTCGCGTCGCATGCGACGACGACCACGCGCAGACCTGCCATCGTCGCGCTCGCCGGGTTGGTGCCGTGAGCGGAGGCAGGAATGAGCACGACGTCGCGCTGCGCCTGGCCGCGGTCGCGATGGTAGGCGCGGATCACCATCAGCCCCGCGAACTCTCCCTGCGCGCCGGAATTCGGCTGCAGCGACATGCCGGCGAACCCGGTCACCTCGCACAGTGTCCGCTCGAGATCCCGGAAGATCCCGCTGTAGCCTCTCGCCTGTTCGAGCGGCGCGAAGGGATGCATCCGGCTGAACTGCTGCCAGGTGACAGGGAGCATCTCCGCGGCAGCGTTCAACTTCATCGTGCAGGATCCCAGCGGGATCATCGACGTGTCGAGGCCGACGTCCTTGCGCTCGAGGCTGCGGATGTAGCGCATCATCTCCGTCTCGGAGTGATGGGAATTGAACACCGGATGCGTCAGGTACTCGCTGGTGCGGCGCAGCCCGACAGGCGCCTTGATCAGCGGCGGCGCGCCGTCCTTGAAGACCGGACGATTGCCGCCGGTGAAGATCGCGACGATATCGGCGACGTCCTCGATGGTCGTCGTTTCGTCGACCGCAATGCCAATCGCGCCATCCGCGAAATAGCGGAAATTGATCCGCGCAGCCTCCGCCGCTGTCCGCACCGCCTCGGCACGAACGCCTTCGAGCCGCAGCGTGTCGAAGTAGGCCGCGTTGGTCTGACGCACGCCGGCCGCGCTCAGCGCGTCCTCGAGCGCGCGGGCCATGCCATGGATCCGCTCGCCGATCTCGCGCAGTCCTCGCGGCCCGTGAAACACCGCATACATGGCCGCGATGTTCGCCAGCAGCGCCTGCGCGGTGCAGATGTTCGAGGTCGCCTTCTCGCGGCGGATGTGCTGCTCGCGCGTCGCCAGCGCCATGCGGTAGGCGCGCCGGCCGCGCGCGTCGATCGAGACGCCGATGATCCGCCCCGGCGCCTGACGCACGAACGATTCGCGCGTGGCAAAGAACGCCGCGTGCGGCCCGCCATAGCCGAGCGGCACGCCGAAGCGCTGCGAGTTGCCGACGACAGCGTCCGCGCCCATTTCTCCCGGCGGCGTCAGCAGCGTCAACGCCATCAAATCCGTGGCGACAGCGACCAGCAGTCCGGCGGAGTGCGCCCGATCGATAATCGGCTTCAGATCGCGAACCTCGCCCCGATCGTCTGGATACTGCAGCAGGATCCCGAACGCCTTGTCCATCGACATCGATTCCGGATCGCCGACCTCGATGTGGATGCCGAGCGGCAGGGCGCGACCCCTGAGCACGTCGATCGTCTGTGGGAACGTCCGCGCCGACACCAGGAAGACGGACGCCTGCCCCGCCGGCGCCTTCTTCGTATTCAGGCGATGGAACATGGTCATCGCTTCTGCCGCCGCGGTGCCCTCGTCGAGCAGCGACGCGGAAGCGATCTCCATGCCGGTCAGGTCCCGCACCATCGTCTGAAAGTTGAGCAGCGACTCGAGCCGTCCTTGCGCGATTTCGGCCTGATACGGCGTATAGGGCGTGTACCAGCCGGGGTTCTCGAATACGTTGCGCAGGATGACCGCCGGCGTGGCCGTGTCGTAGTAGCCCATGCCGACGTAGGAACGAGCGACGGTGTTCTTCGCGGCAATGGTCCGGAGCCGGCGCAGATACGCGGCTTCACTCTCCGCCGCGGGCAATTCGAGCGGTTTCGAAAACCGGATGCCAGCGGGAATGGTTTCGTCGATGAGCGCGTCGAGCGAGGGCACGCCGATCGTCCGGAGCATCTGATCCTGCGCCGCGACGTTCGGCCCGATGTGGCGGTATTGAAAGCTGTCGAGACTGGCGCTGCGGGAGTCGAGGGTCGTCTGGTTCTTCACTTAGTCAGATCCGTATAGGCGCCCGAGTCGAGCAGTTCGTCCTGGCCGCCGGTGACCTTCATGGCGATCATCCACGACCCGTGCGGATCCTTGTTGACGGCTTCTGGATGCTGCACGAGATCCGAATGCACCTCGGTGACTTCGCCGTCCACCGGACTGTAGAGCTCAGAGACCGCCTTGACCGATTCGATGGTGCCGAAGACCTCTCCCTTCTTCAGCGTTCGGCCCACGGCGGGCAGCTCGAGGTAAACGACGTCGCCGAGCTGTTTCTGCGCATAGTCGGTGATCCCGACTCGGGCGCTCGCGCCGTCCATCCTGATCCACTCGTGATCTTTCGTGTATTTGAGGTCTGCGGGATACATGCGCTCTCCTGCCGGCTCTGACTCCGGCCTACTTCTGCCTCTTGTAGAACGGCATCGGCACGACCGCCGCTTTTGCACGCCGGCCGCGGACGTCGACCTCGAATTCAGTGCCCGGTGCGGTACGGTCGGCGGGCAGGTAGGCCATGCCGATCGCCTTCTTCAAATAGGGCGTTTGCGTCCCGCTGGTAACGACGCCGGCTTTCTGACCGTCGATGTAGACGTCGTAACCGTGCCGCCCGATGGCGCGCTCGATCATTTCGAAGCCCGCCAGCTTGCGCGCGGCGCCCTCGGCTTTCTGCCGCTTCAGGATCTCGTGTCCGAGGAATTCGTCTTTCTTCCAGCCGACGATCCACCCGAGGTCCGCCTCGACGACAGTGGTCGTCTCGTCCATGTCGTTGCCGTAGAGGCGCATCGCCGCCTCGAGTCGCAGCGTGTCGCGTGCGCCCAGCCCCGCGGGAATCACGCCGGCGGCTTTCCCGGCGTTCAGGATCGCGTCCCAGACACGCTCGGCGGAACTTGGCGGCACGAACACCTCGAAGCCGTCCTCGCCGGTGTATCCGGTGCGTGAGATGGTGACGCGAACGTTCGCGACTTCCCCGGTGGCGAACCAGTAGTACTTGATCGCCGACAGGTCGACGCCGGTCAGCGATTGCAGCACGTCCCTGGCGGCCGGGCCCTGTAGCGCCATCAGTGCATAGCGCGAGCTCGTGTTGACGGCTGCCGCTTCGCCGCCGACGTCCTTGACGTGTTCGGCGATCCAATGAAAGTCCTTGACGATGTTCGACGCATTGACGACGAGCATGAAATGATCGTCGGCGATGCGGTAGGTCAGCACGTCGTCGACGAACGTGCCCTGCGGCGTCGTCAGCGCCGAGTACTGAATCTGGTTGACCGCCAGGCGGCTCGCGTCGTTCGACGTGATGTGCTGCACCGCCCTGAGCGCGTCGGCTCCCGCGATTTCGATCTCCCCCATGTGCGAGACGTCGAACAGCCCGGCGCGCGTGCGCACCGCCATGTGCTCGTCGACGATGCCGGAATATTCGACCGGCATGTCCCATCCACCGAACTCGACCATCCGCGCGCCGTGCGCGCGATGCCTGGCGTGCAACGGGGTCTTTTTCAGCGTACCGGGCGCGGCGTGTGTCATGGGCGCGTATGGAGGCGGATAACCTACAAACGGTACTATGCCGCGGCTGTTTTCGGCAAGCGGTCGTCTGGTCTTTGTCGTAGCATGCTCACCTGATCGGTGGAGATGCCCGCCGGAAACCCGGAGGCCTGAATATTGCCCTTCCTCCTGTGGTGGATCCTCGCGCTGTCACAGCTGCCGGACGAGTCGCGTCCGGCTTCGATCAGCGGCCGCGTCGTTGACGCGGTAACCGGCCGTCCGATTGCCGGCGTCATCGTCACCCCGGCGGGCCCGGCGGTACAGCTCACACCTGCCGCGCCATTGCCGCCGCGCGCCCTGACGAACGGGCAGGGGGAATTCGTCCTGCGAGGACTGCGCCGTGGCACCGCATTTTTTACCGCGGTCAAGAGCGGCTACGTCAACGCAACCTACAACCAGCGCCGTCCCGGCGGCAGCGGACAAGGGGTGCCGCTTGGCAACGGCGCCGACGTGCGCGATCTCCAGATCCGCATGTGGCGGCACGCGGCAATCAGCGGCACGATCGTCGATGAGTCCGGCGAACCAGCTGTCGGCGTTCGCGTCCAGGCATTCGCGGGTGAATACGTGGCCGGCCGGAAGCAATTCATTCGCGCCGCAATCGCCACGACCGACGACCGCGGCGTTTATCGCATTGCCAACCTGACGCCCGGTGATTACACCGTCGGCATGATCTCCACGGTCCATGCAGTGCCAACAGAGATCATGGACGTCTTCTACGGCGCGGCCGGCGGCGGCACTCCCGAACAGCGCGCGCGTCTCGCGGGCGAACTGAATGCGATTGGCTCCGCAGTCGTTCCTGCCGGAACGCCGTTCGCGATCGCAGTCGGGGATCAAACGGTGACACTCCCGTCGGGCACCCTGGTGCCGCAGGCGGGCCGGCAGCGCGGACTGATGATCTACCCGACCACCTTCTACCCGGCCTCGACGACACTTGCACACGCGGGTGTGCTGACACTCCGATCCGGAGAGGAGCGCGCGTCGGTAGATCTGCAGTTGATCCCCGCACGCACCGCGCGCGTGTCTGGGACCGTGATCGCGCCGGATGGTCCGGCGTCGAACGTCGGCGTCCGTCTGGTTCCGGCGGACACTGATGATGTCGTCTCCCTGCTCGACGCGGCAACGACGGTGACCAGCGGCGCCGGCGTGTTCAGCTTCCCCGCCGTCCCTCCGGGCGAATACGTGATCCGGGTCTTGCGGCCGCCGCGGGAGCCGCTCGATCTCAACAGCGGTCCGGGCGTGCGCGTAACGCCCGGCGGCGCGATTACGCTCGGGACTGCTGTTCCGCCCGCGACGACGACACCGCCGCCACCGCCACCGGTCCCGGCGGACGCGACGCTCTACGCGCGCGTCGGACTCGCGGTCGGCGAGGGGGACATTTCAGACTTGGTCGTGCCGCTTGCCGCCGCGCCGCGCGTGAGCGGACGCGTCGAATTCGAGGGATTCGCCGACAAGCCGAACGCCGCGACGCTGGCCGGAATCCGCATCAATCTCGACCCCGCGGGCGGCGGTCGTCTTCCCGATGGCAGCATCGCGTTTCAGGCTGGGCATCCCGAAGAGGACGGCTCCTTTCGCACCTACGGCGTTCCGCCGGGCAAGTATGTCTTGCGCGTGAATCCGCCGGCGGGCTGGTTCCTGCGCGGCGCATTCGCGGCCGGAGTCGACATCTCCGATACGCCGGTTGAACTGACGACGCGCGACCTCACGGGGATCGTGATCGCGTTCACCGATCGACCGGCCAGCGTTGCCGGCATCGTTCGTGAGGGTATGACCGCCGATCCGGCCGCCGTCGTTCTCGCCTTTCCAACCGACAGCGCTCTGTGGTCCTCTCACGGCGCCTACGCGCGGCGAATGCGGACGGCGCGGGCGGATCGCGAAGGGATGTACGCGATCAACGGTCTGCCGGCCGGCGAATACCATATCGTCGCCGTGCACGAGGAAGAATTCGGTGACTGGCAGGATCCGAACGTGCTGGAGCGTTTCGCCCGTGTCGCGCGCCGGATCCAGATCAGCGATGGCGAGCGCCGCAGCGAGGATCTGTCCACCGCGTTGATCCGCCGATGACGCTCGCGCTTGCAATAATCTTGATTCTCGCCGCGCCGGAACCGCAGACACAGATTCGTGATGCCCGCCGGACCGCCGCCGGAACCGGCGTCATTTCGGGAACCGTGGTCAGCGACGAATCCGAGCCTCGCCCCGTGCGCCGCGTGCGCGTCACCTGCAATGGCGGTGATGTGTCGATGACCACGATCAGCGACGATCGCGGACGTTTTCTGTTCTCAGGATTGAGAGCCGGACGCTACACCATCCACGCTGTGAAGG
>JBKPSE010000685.1:0-5804 GCA_046765855.1 Acidobacteriota bacterium
GCCCGATGCTCTCGCCGGCGCGCCCAGGTTCACGTCGTTCGAGGATGCGCTCGGCGCGGTGAAACCGGACGTGGTGTCGATCAACACGATGCCCGATACCCACGCCGACTACGCGATCAAGGCGATGGACGCCGGCGCCCACGTCTTTCTGGAGAAGCCGATCGCCGAGACGGTCGCCGACGCGAAGCGCGTGGTCGCGGCCGCCGAACGGACGCAGCGCAAGCTGGTGATCGGCTACATCCTCCGCCACCATCCGTCGTGGCTGCGCTTCATCGAGATCGCGCGCACGCTGGGAACGCCGCTGGTATTCCGCATGAATCTGAACCAGCAGTCGAGCGGCGCACAGTGGGAAACGCACAAACGGCTGCTCGACAGCCTGTCGCCGATCGTCGACTGCGGTGTGCATTACGTCGACGTGTGGTGCCAGATCACGCGGGCCCGCCCCGTCGCGGTACATGCGGTCGGCGCCCGCCTGACCGAGGATCTGCGGCCGGGGATGTACAACTACGGCCACCTGCACGTGAGCTTCGACGATGGTTCGGTCGGCTGGTACGAGGCGGGCTGGGGACCGATGATGAGCGAGACCGCCTACTTCGTGAAGGACGTCATCGGTCCGCGCGGGTCGGTGTCCATCGTGCTCGCCCAGGGTCTGGCCGCGGCGAAATCGGACGACATCAACGCCCACACCCAGACACAGCAGCTGCTGCTGCACCACGCGGAGCTCCGCCCGGACGGCAGCTTCGCGCGGCAAGACGAGCGCATCTCTACCGCAGATGAACCGTCACACGACGATCTCTGCGAGCGCGAGCAGCGCTTTCTCTTGAAGGCTATTGACGAGGATCTCGATCAGACCGACCACATGAACGACGCGGTCAAGAGCCTGACCATCGTCCTCGCGGCGGATCAAGCCGTCCGCACCGGACGCGTGGTGGCGCTGTAGGCGCTACCTCGCATCGCCTCGAGCGGCTACGGCGCTACGCCCGGCCGCGCATCTTCGCGAGCCACCAGCGCAGGCCGACGAACAGGAAACGCCAATCGTGGAAGAACTCCGGCGGCTTGCCTTCGACCGCGTGGCCGATGAACTGGAAGATCCAGCCGACCACGAACAGCGAGATCGGCACCGCCCACCAGCCGCCGGCGATCGCAGCGACGACGAAGAGCGGCAGCGACAGCGCGATCAGCGGAATGCCAAGCGTGTGGCAGAAGCGGTTGACCGGATGCTGGTGGCTCTGCGCATATTGCGCGATCCACTGATCCCAGGTCTTCCCACCGAGCATGTTCGCGTACCCGCCTCTCAGCGACGACGCCACACGATCAAGCCCGCCGCCAGGAGGATTCCGAGCGGCAGCGCCAGGAGCATGGCGATACGAATGGAGGGCACGTACCACGCAACCAGCGCCGCCATGGCGACGAGGCCAAGGCCGCCAATGCCGGCGACCCTGATATGCGCGATGTTGATCGGATCCGTGCGCGAGAACTGCGGCTCCATGGCGTTGAGTATACGCCTCTACGCGATACCCCAGCGCCGGGTCGCGCGACAGTATTCGTCATAATCGCGGCCGAACGTTCGCCTCAGCGTGGGCTCCTCGTACGCAATCACGAAGAGGTGCATGACGGCGAGGAATACCGCTGTGTAGCCCAGGAGCGCGATGGACTGGTAGAACAGGGCCGCCCCGGCCATCGCAATTCCGGCGCCGAGATACATCGGATTTCGGAGCCAGATATAGGGACCGCGGGCAACGAGCCGCTGCGGCGGGTCGAAAGGCGCCTGCGTGCCGTGACCGACGAAAACGAACAGCAGGATGCAGACTGTCCCGACGGCCGCGCCAAATGTCCCAATCGCGATTCCGGCAACCTGCCACAGTCCGAATTGAGGCGGCGCGACGACTCCGGCCGCTGCAAGGACGCGCGCAGGAACCGCAATCAACAAGAATCCTACGAAGAAGGTCGCGTAGACGACGGCGCGCGCGAGAATGAACATCACCACCTCCCGCGGGTATAACGCGACGACTCTGCTCTTTGTGACAGCGCTAGCGCGGCCTGAACTCGATCGTCGCCTCGCGGCGCCGCCTGGTGCGAAAGCCGCGGACGTATTTCTGTGCGCCCGGTGTGTGGTATTTGGTCGCGTAGGCTTCTTCGACTTTGTCGCGAAGGCGCTCTGAACGCACCGGCACGCCGCGGACGGGGATCTCGCGCGTGCCGACCTGGATCGTACCGCACGGATCGTCCAGGAACGTGCGGTACCAGCCGCCCGCCTTCAGCGACCACGATCGGCCGAAGACGCGCCCCTCGATCACCACCGGCCAGATGCCGGTGAAGCGATGCTCGGAATGGTGTCCGGCGCGCACGCCGAGAATCTTGCTCGCGTCAATGGCGTCGGCGACGCGCGATGGCAGCTTCGTTTTCACTGCTGCCGCGCGTCGTAGATCAGCAAGTCCATGTTCCCTGGCGGGACGCCCAGGATGCGCAGCAGCAGCGCGATCTGCCCGCGATGGTGGACCGCATGGTTCGCTGCGTGCTGCAGCAGTTGCCACGCGGGCATGGCGCGCGGCGGTACACCGGGGAACGAGAACTGCACGACCTTCTGCAGATCCGCGTCAGTCTGTTGTGCAAGGAACCCGCGCACGTGCGATTCGACGTCACGCCATCGATCGACCACTGATGCGAGCGTCGGATAATCGTCGGGCAGGAGCGCGGGGCCGCGCGGCGGACCGCCGCAGCGATCCATCCATCCCCATTCGGCGCTCATCATGTGGACGAGCGTCTTGCGGATCGACACTGACGTCCCGGGGACCGGATCGACGAACTGCTGCGGCGTGAGCTGCGCGAGTGCCTTGAACAGGTTTCCGTTGGCCCAGTATCCGTAATCGTAGATACGTTGAAGATCGCTGACTGTCACCAGGCGCTCCATGTGCGCGGCGCACTCTTCGCGCTACAACGCGCTGATCGAAATCACGTCGACGATCGGACCCACCATGTGAAAGCTGCCCATGTCGTTGCGCACGCGCGCCTCGAAGCGGACACGCATGCCGTCCTTTTGAAACGCCGCCGGCAGGTTGCGCGGGTCGTAGACGACGCCATCGTCGCCGCGGATCGCGAAGAATCCACCTTCCACCGTGATGAACTGCACCGTCCCGGTTCCACGCGCCACGTCACCGGAGACGACGACGGTGCCGGTCGGAGATGTCGGCGTCGATCCGCCGCAGCCCGCAGGCGCAAGACTCATGAACGTGACCAGGACCAGCAGGAGCGTGCGCTTCATTGTCGACCTCCTTTTTCCTGCTCCTTATAGTCTAAGGCCGCCCGGCGGCGCCGAACACCTGCCGCATCGGATCGCCGTAGTGCTGATACGCGCCCCACACGGGCCCATAGGACGAGGCCTTCCTGAAGAGGGTTTCCCGTGCGGCTCGCACGGCCTCGCCAATCGCCGTGCCGGCGGTGAGCTTCGCATAGAGCTCGGTCGCGAATTCCGTCGCGGGATCGCCCGGCACTTCGATCGATGTCCCGATGTAATCGCGGACGCCGTGCCGGAAGAATTCGTCGGCGAGGCCGGCGGCCGCGCGCGCACCGGAATCGAGCGGCACCGAGGCGCCCATTTTCTTGGCGACGAGTCCGGTGAGCTGCGCCGAGTTGCAGGCATTGGCGACGACGAGCAGCGGCGGGCGCCGCATCTGCTGCAGGTATCTCGCCGCGAGGATCTCGTTGTCGGCAAACAGCCAGCCGATCAAATCCGGCTGGTCCTGCACGAAGGTGGCGTGGCCGCAGAAGTGAACGAGATCGAATTCGCCTTGCAGCAGCAGCACGAGCGTATCGAAGAAGCCTGCGCGCTGCGCGTTCTCGGGCAGCTTCGTATTGGCACTGCCTGGTCCGACGCACAATGTCGTCTCGATACGCGCGGCTACGAGCAGATCGCGAACCTTTGTCGCTTCCGGCACGCAGTTCAGTTTGCCGGCGGGCCCGTTGGCCGGGTTCGCGATCACCAGTGCACGCTGGACGCGCCGCTCCTCGATGTCTTCGGCGCGTGGGCTGTACTGGGTGCGCAGCTGCCGCGCGAACGGCGTGGTCAATCCCAGCGGCTTGTCCTCCCCTTCCTTCGCGATCAGCATCTCCCATGGAATCGCCGCGAGCGGCTGATCGAGCTCGATGACGCGCGCATCGGTTGGCTTCGTGAATTGCTCCTCGATGTCGGGATGCACCATCAAGGTGAACACGTAGCGACCGAGCTTCGCGACCGATCCCGGCTGCGACTCGTCGCTGTCGTCGGCCCGGCTGAGGCGACGCGCGGCCTCCTGCAGCAGTCCGGGGGATACCGCGACGTCACGTTCGCGAACGGTGACCGTGTCGGTGATGGCGGACGATCGGACGTGCGTCCCTTGGAACGAGAAGACGAGCCGGGTCGTGACTGCTTTCACATCCGCAGCCGGCGAGCGCCCAACGGGAAATCGTCCGAGCGCCAGCTGGCGCAGCACGCGGTAGGCGTGCTGTTCCTCATCCGTCTTGTAGTCGCTCGCATCCTTCTGCAGGTCCTCGAACAGCGCCTGCATCTCGATCTCGCTGCGTTCGGGGGCGCCGGGGCGCTCGAGCGCCTTCTTCAACGAGGCGAGCAGCGATTTGATCTCGGACTGCTGCGGCAGCCCGCCCGTCTTCGCGACGGCCGCCAGCAGCAACGAATAGCGGAAGGTACGCGGGATGATCCCCCCTCTGCCTTCCACGATGCTGTCGTCGTACTGGATCTCGACCGCACGCGCCCCGGGCTGGGCATGCGTCTTGAGCACCTCATGAATCTCCAGTGCGCGATCGAGCTGGAATTCGACCACGCGCACCCGCCTGACCCGCAGGTCCGAATCCATCTCGAACGCGTCGCGCAGCCCGTCGATCAGGCCGGTGACGCACAGCGACACCGGAAGGTTCCCCGCACCGCCGCCAATCAGCACCGTCGTCATGTTCGGCCGATCCGCCAGATGTCCGATGGCGGTGACGACGCCGGCGACGAGCTTGCGCAGTTCGGAATGCCGGAACGATCCGGGCACGCCCATGCCGGCGACGAGTACGATGCCCTGTTTTCCCCACGGGATGAAGTTCAGATCGCCGAGCGCGCCGCGGATGACGCCGCGCCGCGTCATGTCGGTGATGACCAGATGACGGGCTTCCTGACCGCCGACGCTCGAGACGGCGCGGTCGAGCACGAGCTCGGCGTTCTGCGGCAGCACGCCGCGATAATGGCCGACGACGTGAACGTCGCCAGGCGCCTGGGTGACATCCTCCCAGGCAACTTCGACGTGCACTGTAGGGTTGGGCATTCCGGCTGCTCAGGGAAAGGTAATACCGGCGGTCGCCAGCGTCTGGGTGATCCAGGGGAGGAACGCGGGAGCGCAGCTGTAAATCCCGCCGTCGCCGCAGTTGTGCACCGCGCCGCGCGTCGAGCGCGACGTCACGCCGGCGAGCAGCCACTGGCTGCCCACCTTTATATAGAACGGACCGCCGCTGTCGCCGGTACAGCTGTCCTGCTCCAGGAGCGGACGCCCGGCCACGATCTCGAGCCCGCGATCGCAGCCGTAGGCGCGCCCGTCCTCGTGGCCGTCAATGGTTCCGTCACACATGCGCGAGACGATCGGTACATCGACGAACCGCTTTTCGCCATAGCCCTTGGTTCCCCCCGGGTCGGTGTTGCCGAAGCCGACGACGCGCCCGTCCGTGGCGGCGGCTACGGCAGCCATCGGCGCGATCGGGCGCGGGTCGATCCCGAGCTCGCGCTCGAGCACGAGCAGCATCAGATCGTTGTTCGCGCCGCGCAGGTAGCCCTC
>JBKPSE010000686.1:0-2689 GCA_046765855.1 Acidobacteriota bacterium
GTGTGGATCGCATGCAGATCGCTGAAGTAGAAGAAGCGGGCGTGCGCGTGCTCGCGCCGACCGGACGAATCGACTCGACGACCGTCGGCGTACTCGAGGGACGGCTGGCGCCGCTGCTCGCCGCGCCGCACCCGCGCCTCGTCGTCGACTTCAGCGGCGTCGATTACATCAGCAGCGCCGGGCTGCGGATTCTTCTCGTCGCCGCCCGCCGCGTGCAGCAGACCGGCGGCCGTCTTGCGTTGTGCGCGATGGGCGAAGCGGTTCGCCACGTCTTCTATCTCGCCGGCTTCCTGCCGTTGTTCATCGTCTGCGACTCACGCGCCGCGGCGATCGAGCGGGCGTCTGCATGACGATGCGCGTGCGGGTGACGACCGGTTCGGGACCCCCGGCCGAATTCCCGCTCGACGCTGACGAAGTGCTGATCGGCCGCGCCCCCACCTCGCGCATCGTGCTGAACGACGCCAAGGTCTCGCGGCAGCACGCACGCCTGGTCCGCCGCGATGACGCGTGGTGGGTCGAGGATCTGGGCGCGCGCAACCGCACGCTCCTCAACGGCGCTCCGCTCCAGCAAGCGGAGCGCCTGCACGCAGGCGACCGGCTCGAGATCGGGGATGCGTTGCTCCGTCTGATCGACGACGGTGCCACCACCCAGGCGACGTCGGTCGGGCCTGCCGACGCCGCGCGGATGTGGACGATCAACGAGATCCACCGCGCGCTGTCCGGAACGCTTTCCCTGGCGGAGCTCCTCGACGTCATGCTCGCGCGGTGTTTCGACGTGCTCGATCCTGAAGAGGGGCTGATCCTGCTGCGCAATGCCGACGGCGCGCTCGCGCCGATGGCCAGCCGGCGCCGCGGTCGGGACGGCGGGCCTGTGACTGTTCCGCGGCGGCTGATCGACGAAGTGGCGGGCAAGGCACAACCCGCGCTCGTGCTCGACGCCGCTTACGACGATCGCTTTTCCGGATCGGCGTCGATGGTCGCGTCCGGTATCCGGAGCATTGTCGCGGCTCCCATCGTCGACGCCGAGGGCACGCTCGGATTGATCACGCTGTGTTCGCGGCTGGCAGTGCGCCGGTTCACGCAGGCCGATCTCGACATGCTGGTGACGATTGCCGCGGCAGCGGCGCTGCGCGTGCGCAACACCGCGCTTGCCGACGCGCTGGCGGCGCGCCGCGTCGTCGAACACGAGCTCGAGCTCGCGCACGACGTGCAGATGGCGATGCTGCCGCGCAGCATGCCGGAGCACCCCGGGCTGTCGGTGGCCGGCGCCTTGAAACCGGCGCGCTCGGTCGGCGGCGATCTCTACGACGCACTGCTCGATGGCGACCGGCTCTGGTTCATCGTCGCTGACGTCGCGGGCAAGAGCATTGCCGCGGCACTGTACATGGCGGTTGCGCGGGCGCTGTTCCGCGCGACCGCCCGCGGCGCCGATCGCGTGGAAGACGTCGCGGCGCGAATCAATGCGGAGCTGGCGCGCGACAACGATCAGCTGATGTTCGTGACGGCGGCGCTTGGCTGCCTCGACCTGGGCAGCGGCGTGCTGTCGCTCGTCGACGCGGGCCACACGCCCGCGCTCATCGCGGAGCGCTCGCGGGTAAACTAAGTAGCCGGCGTGGCCAAAGGACCGGCGTTCGGTGTGGTGCCGGAGTTTGCGTATGCGGCCGCGCACGTGCCGCTCACGTCGCAATCAACCCTGGTGCTGTTTACCGACGGCGTCACCGACGCGCTCGATGAGAAAGGCGAGGAGTTTGGCGCACGACGGCTGCACGAGGCGATTGCCCGGGTGACCGGCACGCACGCAGGCGACGTCGTCGGCGCGGTCATCGGTGCGGTCGACGCGTTTGTGATGCAGGCGCCGCCGGAAGACGACTTGACCGTGCTGGCGCTGCGCTACTCGAGGACTTAGCCGAGCAGCTGCTTGGCGATCGTCTGCAGCTGCAGATTCGACGTGCCTTCGTAGATCTGGCCGATCTTCGCGTCGCGGTACAGCTTCTCGACCGGATACTCCTTGACGAAGCCGTTGCCGCCGAACAGGTTGACCGCGAGCGAGGACACGCGCTCGGCCACCTCCGACGAGAAGATCTTGCAGATTGCCGCTTCGGTGAGGAACGGCTTGCCGGCGTCGCGCAAACGCGCCGCGTTGTAGACGGTCAGACGCGCGGCTTCGACCTCGACGGCGGCGCGCGCGATCTGGTGCTGCACCGCCTGGAACTCCGCAATGGGTTTGCCGAACTGTTTGCGCTCTTTCGTGTACTTGATGGTGTGATCGAGCGCGCCTGCGGCGAGCCCGATCATCTGCGCGCCGATCCCGATGCGCCCCTCGTTCAGCGTTTCGATTGCGGTCTTGTAACCCTTGCCGACTTCGCCGAGGACATTCCCCCTCGGCACCCGGCAGTCCTCGAAGATCAACTCGCAGGTGCTGCTCGCGCGGATCCCGAGCTTGTCTTCCTTCTTGCCGACCGTGAATCCGGGGAAGCCGCGCTCGACGACGAAGGCGGTGATGCCGCGGTAGCCCGCTTCGGGATCGATCGTGGCGAAGACGAGGAAGATCTCCGCTTCGTTGCCGTTGGTGATCCACAATTTGCGGCCGGTCAAGAGGTAGCTCTCGCCTTCCGCATCGTTCACTTGCCGCGCCCGTGTGGTCAGCGCGAAGGCGTCGCTGCCCGATCCGGCTTCCGACAGGGCGTAG
>JBKPSE010000687.1:0-3189 GCA_046765855.1 Acidobacteriota bacterium
TCGATCCGGCAGCGTTCGTGCTGCAGCCGCAGGGAACGCTGGGGAACAGTCCGCGCGGCGCCTTTCGCGGACCGAATCTGCGCACCGTGGATCTTGCGGTGGTCAAGCATGTCGGCGCGGGCGCCTCGCGGCGCCTCGAACTGCGCTTCGAGGTATTCAACGTCTTCAACCGCGCCAACTTCGGCAACCCGACGCTGATCGCGTTTGCCGGAGCGTCGGCCACCGAAGCGCCGCTCTCGAGCTTCGGCCGCATTCGCTCGACGGTGACTTCGGCGCGGCAGGTGCAGCTCGGAGCTCGGATCGCGTTTTGATATCCGGCTCTGAAAGCTAGTCTTTCAACAGCTTCACCAGCGCGGCGCGATGGGTGCGGCTGACGCGAAGTGTCGTACCGTCGGCGAGCAGCAGCTTCTGATCGCCCGAGGCGAGCGGTTCCATCGCCTTGATCCAGCGCGTGTTCACGATCGCGGAGCGATGGATGCGCGCGAAGGTCGAGGAATCGAGCGACTGCGCCAGCGTGCGCAGCGATTCCCGGGCGAGGATGCGGCGCCCCTGCGCGTGGATGGCGGCGTAGTAATCCTCCGCTTCGATCCAGACGATCTCCTCGTGCGGCACCACGTGCGTGCGCGTCCCGTCGCGCACCACCAGATGCCGCTTCGCGCCGCGCGCCGCGCTCTCCGCCAGCGCCGCTGGCATTCTCGCCGCCAGCGCCGCATAGCGCCGCTCGTTCAGCCGATCGCGGACGTGGCCGACGACGTCGGCGAAGCGCTCGTCGGTGAACGGCTTCAGCAGGTACTCGATCGCGTGCTGCTCGAACGCCTGCGGCGCGTAGCGATCGTATGCGGTCACGAAGACGACCGCGGGCATTGTCTCGGCGGGAATCCGCTTCAGCACGTCGAAGCCGTCGATGCCGGGCATGCGCACGTCGAGAAACAGTACATCGGGACGTTCTTCGGTCACCGCGGCGATGGCTTCGTGGCCATGGCTGCACTCGGCGACGATCTCGAAGTCCTTTTCCCGCGCCATCAGCAGGCGCAGCGTCTGCCTTGCCGGCGGCTCGTCGTCCACCAGCACCACGCGCCAGCGCTGATCGGCACGCGTCCCGCTCATGAGTGCTCGAACGGCACGCGCACGGTCGCGCGCACCCCTCCGTCGCGGCGCGGCGTGACCTGCAGCGATGCGGCGGCGCCGAACTCCGCGGCGAGACGCGACGCCAGGTTGCGCAGCCCGGTCCCGCCGGTCGACTCGAGCGACCAGCCGGCAGGCAGGCCGACGCCGGAGTCCTCGACGTCGATGCGCGTCGCCCCGTTCTCCCGCTGCGCCCGAACCGTCACCGCGCCGGGCTCGACTCGCTGCGCAAGGCCGTGCCGCAGCGCGTTCTCGACCAGCGGCTGGACGACCAGCAGCGGAACGCGCGCATCTGCGACATCGGGCGCGACGTCGATCGAGACGTTGAGGCGATCCGCGAACCGCACGCGCTGAATATCGAGATATCGCTCGACCAGCGCCAGTTCGTCGCGCAGCGGCAGACGGCGTTCGCCCGTGGTCAGCAGGTGGCGGAGGATGTCGCTGAAGCCGGCGATCAGGCGGACGACGCCGGCGGTATCTCCGGCGCGCGCCAGCGACGCGATGCTGTGCAGGCTGTTGAACAGGAAGTGCGGCTGCAGCTGTCCGCGCAGCGCTTCGAGCTTTGCCGCTGATAGTTCCGCCTGCAGCCTCGCGGTCGCCAGCTCGCGATCGCGATAGCGCCGGTGCAGGACCAGCGCCGCGCCCGTGCCGGCGGCTGCGGTGTAGATCAGCAGCTCCAGATGCATGCGCCCGGTCATCTGCATCAGCACGCTCGGCCAGAACCTGTCGCGCGCGGCGCCGAGCAGCGCGCCGACCGCGGCGACGCTGACGAAATGCGCCAGCGCCGCCGCAGCGAACAGGGGCAGGTGGCGCAGCAGCATGCGCTGCCAGCCGCCGGTCGATTCGGGCGTCCATCCCGACGAGATGCGCCACACGATCAGCGTCAACGGAATCCACAGCAGAAAATACGTCGTCTGCCAGGTGATCGCCGCGCGGACGTTGATGTTCTCCCCCGGCAGCCGCGACAACCACCAGATCTGTCCGGCGTACATCACCGAGACGAAGATCCAGAAGGCCGCCGCCGCGGACCATGGCGTCGCGCTGCGCTCAGACATGCGCTCCTACCCTAACGCAGGTCGGGCCAGGTCCATCACGGCGCCGCCGCGATTGGCTGCACCCCTGATGCGGTCCGCTGCACGCCGCTTGTGAACGGGCAGCCCAAGCGGCAGGGTGGACGCTGTCCCGTAGCGCTCACAATCTTCTGGAGGAGACTCGATGCGACGTATCACGCTCGTCACTTTGTCGGCAGCGCTCACCATCACGATGCAGGCGCGGGCGCAGCAGGCCGCGCCACCGTCGGCTCCGCAGACATTCACGCTCTCGGGCAACATGGTTCGCGGATATCAGAATTTGCAGCGCAATCTCACCGAAGCAGCCGAGAAGATGCCCGAGGCGAACTATTCCTTCAAACCGACGCCCGACGTACGCCCGTTCGGTCAGCTGGTAGCGCACGTCGCATTGAGCCAGTTCGGCACCTGTGCAGCGCTGAAAGGGGACACGGCCGGGCCGCACAAGGACGACAAGGAAGATGCGCCGCGCAGCAAGACCGAGCTGGTGGCGCTGCTCAAGGAGTCGACCGCCTACTGCGACCCGCTCCTCACCGCGCTCAAGGACGAAGACATGCTCGTGCTGACAAAGGCGGGGCAGAACCAGGTCGCGAAAGGCTTGTTCCTCGCCGGCACCAACACGCACGGCAACGAGATGTACGGCACGATGGCCGTCTACCTGCGTTTGAAGGGGATCGTGCCTCCGACGACCGAGCGGCAGAACGCCGCGAAGAAGAGCCAGTAGCGTCACCATGACCAGCAGCTTCAGGGCCGCGGGTCGAGCGCTGAGCGGCCATCCGGCGTTCTCGGCCATCGTGATTCTGACGATGGCCGTCGGGATCGCGGCGAACACCGCGATTTTTTCCGTCTACGACCAGCTGGTGCTGCATCCGGTCACGATTCCGAATCCGGACTCCCTGGTAGCGATCTGGTTCAACAACCCGCAGCGAAACACTCGGACGCCCTCGAGCTCGGTGCCCCGCTACGAAGAGCTGCGCGCGAACATGCATGCCTTCTC
>JBKPSE010000688.1:0-5052 GCA_046765855.1 Acidobacteriota bacterium
GTACGAAGGTCCTGCGAACAAACAGGAGCCGCACAACTCGCTGTTCCGGAACGACGGCGCGGCCGGCTTCGTCAACGTCCTCACTCATGACAGCCCGCTCAATGTCGCGGATCACGGCGTGCAGTGGGTCGACTACGATCACGACGGCGGCTTGGATCTCACGGTGACGCGAGGCTACACGACGAAAGGCGGCCATTTTGTCTTTCGCAACACGCTGCCCGATAGCGTCAAGCGGCGCAGTCTGGCAGTGACGGTGCTCGACTCGAAGGGGAATTGGACGCGCTTCGGCGCCGAAGTCCGGCTGTTCGATGCCTCGGGCAAGATCCTGGCGACACGCCAGGTGTCGACTGGCGGCGGTTACAACAGCCAGAGCGCCGCGCCGCTGCACTTCGGGCTGGCGAAAATCGCGCCAGTGACGGTCGAGGTGACGTTCATGACCAAGGCCGGCCGGAAGAAACAGACCGTGAAACACATCAAACCCGGCGATTACTACGGCAAGAGCCTCGTGATCCGCGAGTCAACTAATTAGATCCAATCCGCCGTCTCCACTCCGACTCCCGCACGGTTGGACGAGATGGCATCGCTCAGTCCGTGCGCAGGGAGAGCGAGGCTCCCAGGGCGCCGATGAACGGCAGCGCCAGCATCCACAGCGGCGCCACCACGATCGATACGCCATTCCGCGTGAAAAATACCCAGGGTGGCAACTGCGGCACGCGCAGCGCTACGGACTGCACCGAAACCGAGACGAGGAAGGTAGTCAGGACCGGAGCCCACAATTGCCGGACACGCACGTTCATGGCGCCGTCCTCTTTCGCGGAGGCGGTGCATTTGAGAGAGGCGCCCGCTCTCGCAGCCCAGAGATGCAGGGCGCGACGACCTCTATGATCCGTTCGCGCATAAGGGTTCCCGTTGACAGCCGTTCGCCCCCACAGTGTCTCACCCTCGACCTGCGCCGATTGCGCCGATGATCTCGTACGGACCACGTCGCGTGCCGGACCGCAGCATCTATCGGACTCCTTGGGATCCGCGATTATACGCGACACCTATGGACACCGCATAGGTATCGGTGTTACCGTCATTTGCGATGACCAAAGGTCGCGCGACTCAGCGAACCAGACTCGAACTGCTGCAAGGAACCCTGGACTTGATGGTGCTGCAGACGCTCGACACCATGGGCCCTCAACACGGTTACGGCATCGCCCGCCGCATCGAGCAGATGAGCGACGACATCCTCAAGCTGAACGAAGGCACCGTCTACGCGGCTCTGATGCGCCTCCAGCAGCACGGATGGATCTCGGCGAGCTGGGGCACCTCGGATACCAATCGCAAGGCCAAGTTCTATGCGATCACGGCCGCCGGCAAGCGCCAGTTGGCGCGGGAGGTCGAAGCGTGGGATCAGCTTGCAGGGCTGGTGGCGCGACTTCGCGGCGCTGAACAAGGCTGACATGTGGACGCGTCTTCGGGCGATCAGCTCCCGCCTGATCTTCATGCTCGCGCGCCGGCGCCTGGACGAGGACCTGCGGCTGGAGATCGACGCGCATCTGGATTCGCTGACCGAGCACTATCGCCGCCAGGGCATGTCGCCCGACGAGGCATATCTCGCCGCTCGACGGCAGTTCGGCAATCCCGCCGTCCTGCGCCAGGACATCCACGAGATGAACAGCATGGCGTGGATCGAGCACACGATTCAGGATCTTCGCCACGCGCTCCGACAGCTAGCCCGCAGTCCGGCCTTTGCCGGTATCGTCATCGCCACGCTGGCACTGGGAATCGGTTCGACGACGGCGATCTTCAGCGTCGTCGAAGCCGTGCTGCTGCGTCCGTTACCGTACCCAGAGGCAGACCGTCTCGTGCGCATTATCGAGCGGCATGCCGAACAAGCGAACGAGATCGGCTACCAGCAATCGCTCGCGGCCGTTTGGACGCGCGACTTGCCCGTTCTTCGAGCGCAGACGCCGACGCTGTCGCATGTCGGGGTCTATTCAGGTGTTACGGCGACAGTGATCGTCGGTGCCGAAACGCTGCGTCTCGAGGGGACACGACTGTCGCCGGCTGTCTTCGAGATGGTGGGTGCTCGACCGGCGTTAGGGCGCATCTTCCTTCCCACTGAAGAAACGGCAGCCGCCGAGCCAGTGATCGTGATCAGTTACGCGATGTGGCAGCGGTACTTCGATCGCCAGGCCGACGTCCTCGGGCGCAGCCTCGTTGTGGACGGCAGGCCGTTCACCGTCGTCGGCGTGATGCCGCAGTCGTTTCAGTTCCCCCACGCCGAGACACTGTTTTGGCTGCCCTACACACTTGACGCACGGATGGCGCGGGTTGCGCCGATCGCGCGGCTTGCGAACGGCGTCACTGTCGAGGCCGCGTCGTCGAATGTCGAGCGCGTGCTGCAACAGATTCGGAAGACCGAACCGCGGCCACCCGGCGCGACGTCAACCGGCGCCTCGCGATTTGAAGTGCAGACCATCCAGGAACACCTGGTGGCGCCGGTTCGCCCGCTGATCGTGGTGCTCACGGCGGCAGTGGCATTTGTGCTGCTCATCGCCTGCGCGAACGTGACCAACTTGCTGTTCGGCAGGAATGCCGCACGTCGCCAGGAGCTCGCCTTGCGGGTTGCACTTGGTGCCAGTCCGGTAAGGGTCGTGCGCTACGTGCTGACGGAAACTCTACTCCTAGCGACCTGCGGTGGGGCGGCGGGAGTGCTGTTCGCGTGCGGCACCGTATCAATGCTGCGCACTCTCGGTAAGGGTCTCGCGCGCCCGGACCTGACGCCAGGAGTCAGCATCCCTCGGCTCGAAGAGATTCAGGTTGATGGGACCGCGCTTCTGTTCACCGTCGCAATCACTCTCTGTGTCGGTCTGCTCGTCGGACTTCTGCCGATCGTCCGGTATGTGCTCGCGCGGCACCTGGACGCCCTCACAGGCAGCCCGAGCAACATCACGAGCGTCCACGCAGGACCGTCGCGTGGCGGCCGCGCTGCTCTACTCATCACGCAGACGGCGCTGGCGACGATGGCGCTGATCGGCGGCGGTCTGTTGGTGCATAGCTTTGTCAGGCTGTCCAACGTCGATCCCGGTTACGACGCCACCCATTTGCTGACATTCACTGTGCGCTCGCCGTCGTCGGCAGGCTCGGTCCCCTTTTTCGACGAGGTCGCCGAGCGCCTTCGAGTGCTGCCGGGCGTGAAGGCCGCCGGATACGCGGAGCTCCTGCCAATGGTGCGCTTTCGCACCGGCGGCCCGCTGGCGCCGGCGCAGCCGATGCCGCCTGGCACACCACCGCCGCCCGCACCGATCGACATGCGAACCGTGAGTCATGACTTCGTCGCTGCGATGGGGATGACCATCGTCCAGGGCCGAAGCTTGCGCCAGGACGATGAGCGCGCGGTGCTGATGAATGAAACGCTGGCCCGGAGCGGCTTCCTGGGACTGCACCCGGTGGGTCAACACGTCATGGTCGCCGGGCATCCCGATCCGTTCGAGGTCGTGGGGATCGTGCGGGACGTGCGTCAGTATGGGCTCGATCAGGATCCCGATCCGCAGGTGTTCGTCGATGCGCGGCAATTGCCGCCCGGCAATCCCACGCCGTACTTCGCGGTGCGTGTCGACGGCGATCCCGCGACTTACGTGCCGGCGGTGCGTGAAGCCGTTCGCCAGATCGACAGGACCGCCGTCATCGACAGCGTGGCGACGATGCAGCAGATCGTTGCGAACGGCCTGTCACGGCCGCGGCTGTTCGCGGTGCTGGCAGCGGCATTTGCGATTGTCGGCGCGTTGCTTGCGTTGATCGGCGTGTATGGAGTCACCGCGTATGCGGTGACTCAACGGACCCGAGAGCTCGGAATCCGGTTGGCGCTGGGCGCCCGCCCGCACGAACTGATCACGCTGGTGATGCGACAGGGAGTGGCATGGACGCTCGTTGGCTTGTTCCTTGGTCTGATCGGGAGTACGGCCATGAGCCGATATCTGCAGGGCGTACTGTTCGGCATTACGCCGCTCGATCCCGTCACTTTTGTGGCGGTGTCTGCGATGTTTCTCGTCGTCGCGGTGCTGGCGACCCTGATACCAGCTCGGCAGACAACCCGCGTCGATCCGGTCATCGCGCTGAGGATGCCCTGATCGACTGCCCGGATTCCAGGATGTTGATGGTGCGCATTGCAGGACTGTCTCTGTTCGTCTTGTCGATCGGCGCTGTGCTGTCGGCCCGCACCCAGCCGGCGCCCATTGAAGTACAGACGCTGCGGCCGAATCTGTTTCTGCTGACTGGCGGCAACGCGAACACGGTAGTGTTCGTAAGATCGAAGGACGCCGTTGTCATCGACACGAAGGGTCCGCGGCCCTGGTGGGGCGGCGCGATTGCCGATCAGGTGAAAGAGCTCACCACGCTGCCGATAACGACGATCATCAATACGTCAGCGTCCGGCAGTCACGTCGGCGGCAATCCGGAATTCGCCGATCGCAAGGTGGAAATCATCGCGCACGAATACGCCGCGGCGGACATGCGAAAGATGACGTTGCTGTTCACCAAGCCGCAAGGCGGCGGATTACCAACCCGAACGTTCAAGGATCGTATGACCGTTGGCAGCGGTCCGGACCGCGTCGAGTTGTACTACTTTGGCCCCTCCACGAATCGCTCCGGCATCTTCGTCGCGATTCCAGCGATGCGCGCGCTCCTGACCGGCGACGCGTTCGGTGGCAAGTTCCTGCCGGCACTCACTCGGCCCGACGGTGGCGACGGCGTGGAGTACCCGAACACGCTGACCAAAGCGCTGCCATTGACGCGCAACATCGACATGATCATCACGGGCCGAAGTGGCGTCGCCAAACCACAGGATCTCGAGATTCACCGTGATTTCATGCGCGAGTTCCTGGAGAGCACCCGCCAGGCCAAGAAAGCCGGCAAGACCGCCGCGGTGGCGGCGAGGGAATGGAGATTACCTGCACGCTTTGCCGGCTATCAAGCGGCACCCGACAGGGTCCTCGGGGCCATGGAGTGGATCTACCGACAATTGCGGTAGCGGCGACTCGGTGTTCAAGGCACGGATGACACATC